>NZ_QGHD01000006.1 GCF_003148885.1 Hallerella porci
CTGTCCGGTAAAAAACGGCCGAACTTTTCGTAGAGCGACTTGTAGACGGCCTCGAAGAACTTGCAGGGGCGTCTGTTGTTCGCGTCGGAGAAAGTGCTCATCTTCAGCGATCCCGTGAACCCGGCGTGCCACAGGTGCCTCGCTTCCGTGTTCACTCCCGTAAGGATTTCGCGCAGGGACCTGTAATTTTTGAATACAGCGAACAACAGCACGAGCAGGTGCTGGAACCCGTCGAACTTCTTGACATAGCGTTCCCCGCCAACGCTGCGGGATTGCCTCAGAATTTCGCCTTTAGAGAGGTATTTTGTGATTTGTGCGTATATCGGCTGTCCGGTAAAATTTCTACTTTCCATGGTGCTTTTGAGCTTGTTTTTGATTGCAAACTGAACAATAGTCAAAAGTGGCGACTCCCGGAAACGGAAGTCGCCTTTTTTTGTTAGATTTTAGGTTGAATTAAAAAGTTTTACCGGACACTAATAATTTATTTTAAATTTGCGCCAACATGTTTTTGGGAAAGAAAATTTTACTCGGCATTTTTTTGTTTGCAGCGCTTGCGTTTGCCGATGTGAATTTTTATTCTCAAGATACTCTAGCCTTTGACACGACTTCCCAGAAAAATTTTCAGCGCTATTCGGCGGTTCCGGTTTTGGGATATACCGAAGAAACGCAGATGCAGCTGGGTGCGATGATTCTTTTCTTCTTAAAGCCCGATGAAGTCGGCGGAAAAGTGCCCGAAATCGGCATCACCGCTTACGGTTCTTCGCGCGGACAATTCCAATTTACTTTGGAGCCTTACTTTTATTTTTATCACGATAAAATCAGCCTTTGGATGGATTTAGAATATCAAGATTGGTTCGCCAGTTATTTTGGACGCGGAAATAATCCCGATATCGATGATTTTGTAAACTATAACCGCAAAAAACTTTACCTCGGGGCGCGGTTAGAATCGCGGGTGGGGCTTCCGTCTTATCTCAAATATGGCATTGAATTGCATATCGAATCTTCGGATATTGAATTTAAAGATGGAGATGATGTGCCGCTTCCGGACCCGCATTCGGGAAGTCGCAACGGTATCGGTTATTTATTTGGCTTGGATACGCGGGATAATACGAACTGGACTTCGCACGGTTTCTTAGTCGAATGGACGCAGATTTATTTTAGTGATCAATTCGGCGACTATACATTCAACTTAGAAAGCTTGGATATGCGCGGCTATACGACTCTTCCTTTCGGATCGACCGCAGCGATGGGATTTTTGTGGCAGCGGGCAGGTGGCGATGTGCCGTTTGATATGCTCGCAGGTCCCGATGGCATTAAACGATTCCGCGGTGTCGAAAGCCTTTACTTTGGCGACAATCAAGCGTTGATTTTACAATCCGAAGTGCGCCGCTATTTCGGATGGATTTTCGGCGGGCATGTCTTCTTTGAAGGCGGAAAATCCGGCGGTTATTTTAGTGAACTTATGCGGAATAAATGGCACCGTTCTGTGGGATTTGGAGCGCTTCTTGCCTTAAATCGAAGCGAGAAATTATTTGCCCGCGCCGACGTTTCTTGGGTGGACTTTGACCATGTCGGGCTTTCTTTTTATGTGCGGCAGGCATTTTAATTGGATAAAAAATGGAAACTTGTCCTTTTCAATCGACGACAGAAATTGAAGTCCGCTATGCGGAAACCGATCAAATGGGAGTTGTTCATCATTCTGTGTATGCGGTTTGGTTCGAAAAAGCGCGGACGGATTTTTTTAAGCAAGTCGGTTCTACCTACGCAGAAATTGAAAAATCGGGATTTACATCGCCGGTCTTAGAATTAAACGTCCGGTATCGGAATCCGACGCGTTACGGTGACTTTGTGCGGATTCATACGACTCTCGAACGCGAAGGCATGTTGCATTTTCGCTTTCGGTATCGGCTTTTTGTGGGCGAAGTCTTGTGCACGGTCGGTTCAACTCTGCATTGCTTTTTAAAAGAAGGAAAGCCGACCCGCGAATTACCGCCAGAGGTTTTCCGCCTTTTTCCGCAAACTCCGTAAGATTTTTCGGAATTTTTCTTGGATTTTATCGCATTTTTGTCGCTAATTATCCACGAAAAGTCCGAAGAGATAACAATTCAGTGTAAAATTTTTCTATCCTTGCAAAAATTCTAAAATGAGGTAACCCATGAACCAAGAAGAAGTGAAAAGCAAGCTCAAGTCATTCTTTATGTCGGATCTCGGCGTCGATGGCGACGTTTTGAACTACGACACTCCGCTCTTTGGCGAAGAAATCGGCTTGGACTCTGTGGATTCGCTGGAAATCATCTCCTTCGTGGATAGCAACTTCGGCGTCTCGATGACCGGTGCGGGCAAGGAACCGTTCCAGAGCATCGATACCATCGCTGACTTTATTGCCAAGCATCAGGCTTAATTTTTTCTGTTATCAGGAATATCATGACTTCGAATGATCGCCGCTGTGTCGTCACCGGTTTAGGCGTAATCTGCGCCGTCGGAAACAATGTAGAAGAAACGTGGAAGAACGCTCTGAATTCGGTTTCGGGCATTCACAAAACGACATCTGTCGATACCGACAAATGTTATGCGGATTTAGCCGCAGAAGTTCACTGTGATACTTTGGATGAAATCGATCATCCGGAGGAAAAGGATCGCGCTTCGAAACTTTGCATCAAGGCGGCAAAAGAAGCCTTGGCCGATGCAAATCTTTCGGATTTTGCAGACGACCAACGCGTAAGCGTGATCATTGGAAGTTGTGTCGGCGGCGTGATTAGCGTGGAACATTACAATCGCCACGGTAAAAATGCTTTGGATATTCCGAAGATGCCGATTGCATCCATCGCTTCGCAAGTCGCAGAAACTTGCCGCGCCGGCGGTATTGTGACGAACGTGGCGAATGCCTGCGCTGCTGGAACGATTTCAATTGCACTTGCTTGTGATTTGATTCGTTCGGGAAAAGCGGATGTCGTTATTGCGGGCGGAGCGGATTCGTTCGCCGCAGTTCCGTATTCGGGATTCCTTTCTCTCCATGCGTTAGACGAAAATGGTTGCTCGCCGTTTAATCATTGTAACGGCATTACTCTCGGCGAAGGCGCAGGAATTGTCATCGTCGAATCATTTGCTCACGCCGAAAAGCGTAAAGCAAAAACTTATTGCGAAGTGTTGGGCGCAGGCGTTACAAGCGATGCGCATCACATTACCGCTCCGCGTGAAGATGCGCTCTGCTTAACCGAAGCGATGAATCGCGCCGTGAAAAATTCGGGCATTCAAAAGAAAGATATCGGTTATGTCAACGCGCACGGAACGGGTACCGGCAAAAATGATAACGCCGAAATTACCGCGTTTACGAAATTCTTTGGCGAAGAAAATCCGACGGTGAGCGTCAGTTCGACGAAGGTCATGACCGGTCACTGCCTTGGGGCAGCGGGCGCAATCGAAGCGGTCTTTAGCATTAAAGCGCTTACGACAAATACTGTCCTTCCGACATTGCATTATTCCGCCGAAGATTCCGAAGCGCTCAAAGCAAAAGTCGGCGCTTTGGATTTTGTGCAGAACGTGCCGCATGAAAAAGAATTGCAGTGCGTGATGAGCAATAACGTCGCCTTTGGCGGCACGAACGCGAGCATTATCTTCTCGAAGAAAGCGGGAAATGTGCAGGCGCTTTCTGCAAAAGACAAAAAAATCGCAGTCACCGGTCTCGGGATTGTGTGTCCGCTCGGCAATAGCAAAGACGCTTACATTGCCGCGGTCGAAAAAGATGCAAAGCCCGAAAGCGCATCGATTCATTCGACGATTGCCTTGGACGATTACAAAGAACTCGGCATCAAGATGGCTTTCTACCGGAAGCTTGACAATTTAGGTCAGCTGCAAACGGTCTCGGGCATGCGCGCATTGCAAGATGGTAACTTCAAAGTTTCGGACGAAAATGCAAAAGACATCGGCATTATCGTGGGAACAAGCGAAGGCGGTCTCGGTGCGACATACGATTTTGAAGAACTCATCGCAAAACTCGGCAACGCACAAGGTAGCGCATTTAAATTCCCGCATACAGTTTATAATGCAGCGGGCGGTTACCTTTCGATTTGTTCGGGCATTAAAGGCTACGGCGTAACGATTACGACGGGTCCGCTCTCGGGTCTCGATAGCATCGGTTATTCGATGAATGTCATTCACGACGGACAAGAACATGCGATGATGGCAACGGGAACCGATGAAAATCTCCCGATTATTACAGAATTTGCGCAAAAGTTAAATGTAGCTGCCGATCAAGTGGTCGCTCCGTATTCGAATTCGAACGGTTGCGTTGTCGGCGACGGTAGCGTTTCCATTTTGATGGAAGCGGATGACTTTGCAAAATCTCGCGGCGCAAAAATTTACTGCTATGCGCTCGGTTACGGTAACGGTCGTAAGAATGTGAATTTCGGACATATCTCGGGTTCGGATTCTGCGCTGGATCTCGCTATCCGCGAAGCTCTCGCCGATGCAAAAATTTCGGTGGACGATATCGACGCGGTCTGCGGATTTGCCAATGGCTACGCAAAACTCGATGCGATTGAAAAGTCGTCGCTTTCTCGCGTCTTCGGCGATCGTTTAGAAAAGCTCCCGCTCATCGAAGTGAAGGAACGCGTGGGCGAAGGCCGTGCGGGCTCGGCAGCGCTTGCTGCAGCAGAAGCCGCTTTGCTTTTAAGCGGTGAACTCAAGAGCGAAAACGCTTACTTTGTCGGCAAAGACGGTGCGGTGAAAACGCAAAAAATCGATGCAGCCGATTTGAAGAAAGTCCTTGTGATTTCGTTTGCAACGGGCGGTTCTTATAGCGCAGTCGTTCTCGGAAAGTAATTGGAGAAAATTATGAAAGTTGCATTGGTTACAGGCGCTTCGAAAGGAATCGGCAAAGCTTGTGCGCTTCGCTTAGCAAAAGACGGTTATACTGTCGTCGTGAATTATTCAAGTTCCGATGCAGCCGCTCAAGAAACTCTTGCGCAGATTCAGGCCGCGGGCGGCGAAGGCATGGTTTACAAAGCCGATGTTTCAAAACTCGATCAGGTGAAGTTAATGGTTCGCGAAGTCTTTAAGGCTTACGGAAGAATTGACGTTCTCGTGAACAATGCAGGAATTGTCCGCGACGAATATTTGCTCATGATCAATCCCGATACTCTTGACAAATGCATCGACTTGAATGTGAAGGGCTACATTTATTGCGCGCAGCAAGTTGCTCTCAAAATGTTTAAGCAAAAGTCGGGCGTTATCGTGAATATGTCTTCGGTCAGTTCGAAATTTGCCTTAGCGGGTCAAAGCGTTTACAGCGCAACAAAGGGCGCAGTCAATTCGCTCACGCAGACTTTGGCAAAAGAACTCGGCGGCTACGGCATTCGCGTCAACGCTGTCGCTCCGGGATTTATTCAAACCGAAATGATCGATGCGATTCCCGCAGAAAAGCGCGAAGAATATGTGAAGCAAATTCCGCTGAAGCGTTTTGGCACAGCAGACGAAGTGGCAAATCTCGTTTCGGCGATTGCATCCGATGAATTTGCGTATGTGACAGGTCAAGTGTTCGTCCTCGATGGGGGACTTTCTCTATGATGAACATTTACGAAATCAGCGAACGTATTGCGCAGCGTCCGCCGTTTCAAATGGTTGAAAAAGTCTTAGAACTTGTTCCCAATGAATCGGCAACGGGCATTAAAAATGTGAGCGTCAACGAACCGTATTTTATGGGACATTTTCCGGGTGCGCCGATTATGCCGGGAGTTCTCATCGTCGAAAGTTGCGCGCAGCTTTGTTCGCTCGTCATCGAGAAAAAGCCCGAAGATTTGGAAAAGAATCTTTATGTGCTGTTAAAAATCGATGGTTTTAAATTTGTAAAACCTGTGATTCCCGGCGATCAGCTCGAAATGACCGTCACAAAGACGAAAGGCGGCGGTGTTTTAGTCGGCTTTAATTGCGTCGTGAAAGTGAACGGCGTTGTGCACGCCAAAGGCGATTTAACCTTTACAACTGTTCCCAAAGAAAATTTGGGCAAGTAACGAAAAGGAGCTGCAAAATTGCGGCTCTTTTTTTATGCGAAATTCGGTAAGAATCCGACGAAATGCGCCGAGAAAGGGGATATTTTTCTACATTTTGCCCGCCTATGGCCGATCAAAAAACGGAAAATTCGCTTTACGAACGTTTGATGCGATTCTTTGTCATCGTGGTGATTTACACGGTGCGCTATGTCTTTTATATCTGGTTCCGCCCGAAGGTGACTTTTACCGATGATTCTGTCCGGTCTACACGACTCAAATCGCCGGCGGTCATTATTGCGAACCACACGAATATGCTCGATCCGATTATGATGCTCGCGGTATTTTTTTACCATCGGAGTATCGTCGTCGCCAAAGATCAAATTGAAGACCCGCATTTTAGTTGGGCGCTGAAACGCGCCGCTTGCGTGATTCCTTGCGACCGCTTTAACTTGGACACCGAATGGGCGTTAATCGCCAAGCGTGAAATTGAAAAAGGAAATTCGGTGATTATTTTCCCCGAGGGAAAGTGCCGCGACGATGGTCAGTTAAATGAATTTAAAACGGGATTTGCTTTCCTCGCCCGTTCCACGGGGACTCCGGTGATTTCCGTCGGGTTGGATGGAATTTACAAATTTGGACATCGGACGCAAGTCGTCATCGGGGCGGCTGAAAAAATTGAACGCGTCAAAGGAATTCCGTCGTCAAAGCATTTAACCGAACGCAGCGAATATTTCCAGAAAAAAATTTGGAAATTAAAACAACAGGCTTTGGGCAAAAGTTCTGAAGAGGTTTGTCCATGAAAGTAGGCCTAGTTCTCGAAGGCGGTTCGCGTCAGACAATTTTTTCGGCAGGCATTCTCGATGCCATGCTCGATGAAAATATCGTGTATCCGTATATCTGCGGCGTTTCGGCAGGCGGACATGCGGCGATGAATTACGTCACCCGTCAAAAGGGTCGTCTGCGCCACATTATTATGCCGACGAAATTGCAGCGCGGAAAAAAACACGCCAATCGCATTTTGGATGGCATTCAAAAAGAATCGCATGCGTTGCATTATCTCGCCGCATACGGTGCGATGCCGTTTGATTTTCAAACATTTTTCAATTCGCCTGTCGAGTGTGAATTTACTCTCACCACTTGCGAAACGGGACGTCCTGCTTACCTTTCGGAAAAAAACGACGAAAAGAATTTGCTCGATATTATCAATGCGAGCAGTTCTGTGCCGATGCTTTTCCCGGTAGCGCAAATCGGAATTTGGCATTATGTCGATGGAACCGTTTCGGATCCGATTCCGTTTCATCGCGCTTTTGAAAAAGGCTGCGATAAAGTTGTCGTCATTTCAACGCATTTCCCCGGCGAATCGGTGACGGATTTCCGCAAATACAGTCCGATTTTAAATCCGATGTTTAAACGCAAATACCCGAATCTTTTCCGCGTGATGATGGTGCGGTTCCGGCGTTATACGCGGATGTTTGAAGAATTGAAACAGTTAGAAAAAGCGGGTAAAGTCTTTTTAATGCGCCCCGAATCCGATCTCTGCGATCTTTTCGAAACGGATTTGGATCGGTTGAACGCTTCGTATGCGATGGGCCAAAATTACGCGACCCGCCGTATGGCAGAGCTAAAAGAATTTTTGAAATAATGAATTTTTAATTGCATAAAAAAAGCGGCAAAGCCGCCTTTTTTATTCGTGGTAAAGTTTTGCAGTTTGATATTTCGGCGCCGTCGTGAGATTGACGCGGAGTCTTCGGAATAAATCCACATCGACTTGCGCTAAAATCACGCTCGCATGTACTTCGCAATGTTCTAATTCCGAAAGTTTTTCGAGGGCGATTTTTGCATTGTAATCGGTGAGAGCGCAGACGGAAAGGGCGACGAGAACTTCGTCCATGTGAAGACGCGGATTTTTATGGCGCAGTTGTTTCGTCTTTAAATTCTGAATGGGCTCGATGACCATCGGCGAAAGTAAACGCACTTCATCCGGAATTTTGGCTAAAGCTTTGAGCGCATTTAAAAGGGCGCTAGAACACGCTCCGAGAAGCGATGTCGTTTTGCCGGTAACGATTGTTCCGTCTTGCAATTCAATGGCGACTGCGGGAGCATTTGTCTCTTCGGCTTTTTTCTCGGCGAGGGTAGCGACAGCGCGGTCTTCGGGTTTGATGTGCGCTTGTTCCATCACCAATTTTAATTTGTAAATCTGTTCTTTGTCCGCTTGGCCTTTGCGCACTTGGCATAATGTATTGTAATAGCGGCGGATGATTTCTTGGTTCGAAGCATCGCACACGGCAGCGTCATCGATAATGCAATTTCCCGCCATATTGACGCCCATATCTGTCGGCGATTTATACGGCGAAGTGCCGAGAATGTGCGAGAAAATCGTATTCAAAACCGGGAAAATTTCGACGTCGCGGTTGTAGTTGACAGTCGTCTTTCCGTAGGCTTCGAGATGGAACGGATCGATCATATTCACATCGTTTAAGTCGGCGGTTGCGGCTTCGTATGCGAGATTCACCGGATGTTTGAGTGGAATATTCCAAATCGGGAAAGTTTCAAATTTTGCGTAGCCCGCTTTAATGCCGCGCTTATTTTCGTGATAAAGTTGCGAAAGGCAAACCGCCATTTTTCCACTGCCGGGACCGGGAGCGGTGACGACGACGAGTTCGCGCGAAGTTTCTACAAATTCATTTTTGCCGTAGCCATTATCGCTTACAATTAACGGAATATCGGACGGATAACCTTCGATTGGATAATGCCGATAAACTTTGAGCCCTAAATCTTCGAGCTTTTTTTGATAGGCGACTGCACTCGCTTGATTGTCAAAACGGGTGAGGACGACGCTGCTCACATAAAGACCATAGCCGCGGAAGGCATCGATTAAACGCAGCACATCCATATCGTATGTAATGCCCAAATCGCCGCGGACTTTATTCTTCTCAATATCGTTGGCGTTAATCGCGATGATGACTTCGGCTTTGTCTTTCATCTTCGTGAGCATTCGAATTTTGCTGTCGGGCGCAAAGCCAGGAAGGACGCGGGATGCGTGAAAATCGTCAAATAATTTTCCGCCAAATTCCAAGTAAAGTTTTCCGCCAAATTGCGCAATGCGTTCTGCAATTTTTTCCGATTGCATCTTCAAGTAGGCGTCGTTATCAAATCCGATTTTGTACATAGAAATTCCTTTTTATTCTGCGCAAAGATAAAAAAACGCACCGCATTTGCGGCGCTAAAATTTATTCTAAGAATAGTTGCAGAATCAAATTAGGGAAAAGTTTTTGCAATTCTTTTTCGAGAGAATTTCGCGTTTCACGAAAACGGAAAATATTCATCTCGGAATCCTGGATGGGTGAAATGGTCACGTCGACTTCGTAGCTTGAACCGATGTGAAAAATCAGCAATTTGCGGAGAGAAAAGGAAGAATCCAAATGCGATTTGATGACGGCTTCGGTGCGGCGTTTTAAACTTTTATTCTGCGTCGTGCGCCCGATGAGAGAAAAAAATGAATGCGTGACAACGCGAATAGGCGGCGGTAAAAGAAAAAGCGAAATGATGATGACGATAATGGAATCGCCGATGTAATTCAAAAAAGAAAGACTAGAATCCGCGGGAATAAGCGCCATTAAAATGAGAGCAATTCCTGTGCCGACTGTGACAAATGTATCCATGTAAGCGGCGACAGTTTCGGATTTGAGAATGGGACTTTCGCCTCCGGTTTTATTGGATTGTCTGCGGTAATAAAGCCAAACTCCTGCGCAGGCAAAAACCATCGCAATCGTATAAATCAAAAGCGGAATCAGTTTTAATGGCTCGGCTTCGGTTCTGTTTCCACGGACAAAGTGCAAAATATTTTCGGCGCCTTGGAAAATCGCATAAACCGTAATCGCGATAAGCAAAATTCCTTGCAGAAGCGCGTAAACATTTTCGATGCTGTAAATGCCAAACGGATATTCATCGCTTTTCACATCGCGGTCGCGGGTAATGTAAAGCGCAATGATAAAACTCACTGCAGAAATCACGCATAAACTGCCGTCTAACGCAAGCGCATAAGAACTCGCAAAAACATAACCGACCCAACCGCAAATTCCCATTAACACGTTAATCCAAATGCCGACTTTTAAAGTTTGCATTTCGATTTGTTTATAGTTTTTCGGATCCTGTTTTGGAAGGACCAAACGAGAAAATCGCAATTTTTGTTTCGCAGGCATTTTTGATAAAGTAGAAATTCATTTTTCATTCGCCTTTTGCAAAGTTTTATTCGGAATGAAAAAATTTTTCCATCTTTTATCACTTTTATTTAGTATATTCTAACTTGGAATATCGGAGAGTATGAAATGAATCGTTATGACCTCGTTTTGCTCGGGCTAATTAAAGAGCGCGAACGAAGCGGCTATGACATTATGACGGAAATTAAAAACCGTGAATTGGATCGTTGGGCTAAAATCAGCACATCGACGATTTACAATCGTTTAACGCGTTTAGAAAAAAATGGTTCTATCGAAGGCCACGCAGAACGCGACGGCAATCGCCCCGAACGCACGGTTTATCGTCTTTTGGAAAAAGGCGAAGAACTTTTGAAAAAAGAAGTATTGCGCCATTTGACGGGTTTTAACGATGACCCGCGGACTCTCGGCTACGCATTTTTGTATGCGGTCGATCCGATTGATTCTGTCCGCGTGTTAGAAGTACACGAGAAAAAACTTTTAGAAGAAATCGCTCGGTTGCAGAAAATGATTGACGAAGAGCCGCGTCCGACTCTTTATCCCGAAGGTCCTTTCCTCAACTGCATGAGCCGCGACCACATTTTGGTGGAATTAAAATACACGCGCGCAGCGATTGCCATTTTACGCGATCCTCAGAAGCAGAAAAAGCTCGGCGGCTATTTCTATATTAACTTTGGATCTCGCGATTTTAACAAAAACGCTTAGAATTTCATTCACCATACACGGAGATAAAATGAAAGCTACGACAAAGAAAAAGCCGGCTGTAAAGGCAAAAGCCAACAAGTACGGCTACTTTGATGATGCTGCAAAAGAATACGTTCTCACCACCCCGGCAACGCCGATTAAGTGGTGCAATTACGTCGGAACTCTCGATTTCGGCGGTATCGTCGATACGACGGGCGGAACCCTCATCTGCAAAGGTGACCCGGCTCTGAACCGTATCACGAAGTACATCGCACAAATGCCTTGCTCGGATTTCAAGGCGAGCACGGTTTATGTTCGCGTTAAAGACGGAAAGAGCTACAAGGTTTTCTCTCCGTTCTATGTCCCGACTCTCACAAAACTCGACAAGTGGGAATGCCACGTTGGTCTTTCTTATAGCCGTTGGATCGCCGAAGCTTTCGGTCTCCGCGTGCAGGTGACGATTTTCGTTCCGACGAAGTCGAATACTCTTCTTCAAGACATCCAGGTGACGAACATCGCCGGCGGTGCAAAAGAAGTCGACATTATCCCGGTTTATGAATTCAGCCATTTCGAAGCCGAAAAGCAGCTCACGAATGCTGACTGGGTTCCGCAGACCATGACCCTCAAGGCGCATCCGGAAAAGGATGGCCACTTGGTTCTCGAACAATACGCTTATATGAAGCGCGATTACGCGGTAAACTATGTGACCGCAGATTGCAAGGTCTCTAGCTTTGACGGCGACCGTCGCGTGTTCCTCGGTCAGAACGAAATGGGCTCTTGGCAGCGTCCGCTTTCCTTGGACAACAAGGAACTTTCGAATAGCGAATGCGACCGCGGCGACAATATCGCAGCGCTCATGATTCATGCGGGCAAAATCGGTGCGAAGAAAACTTTCCGCACTTGCACTCAGCTCGGTCAGGAACAATCTTTGAAGGTTGCTGCAAAGGCAATCAAGAAGTATCGCGATTTGAAGAATGTCGATAAGGCATTTGACGAACTCGCCAAGTTCTGGGAAAATTACCTCTCCACGATTCAGGTGAAGACTCCGGAAGCTTCGTTCAATACGATGGTGAACGTGCACAATCCGCGTCAATGCCACACGACAAAGAACTGGAGCCGTTATCTTTCCTTGTATCAGTTGGGCTACGGCACAAGCCGCGGCATCGGCTATCGTGACTCGACGCAGGATTTGATGGGCGTCATGAGCCACATGCCGGAAGAAGCTCTCGTCCTCACGAAGAATTTGATTTCTGTTCAGCGTCCGGAAGGCAATGCGATGCACCAATATGCGCCGCTCGCTCTTGCCGAAGACACTGGCAGCGAAGCAAATGAAGGCGATTCCCGCGAAAAGGCAAATGCCGTTGACGCAAATGGCAATCACCTTTATGCAGACTGGTACGGCGATGACCATCTTTGGATCGTTCTCACCGTGGCTAGCTACCTCAAAGAAACCGGTAAAATGGAACTTCTCGACGAAGAAATTCCGTTCTACGAGAAAGGCAAGAAGCGTGCAGAACGCGAAAAGGGCACGATTCTCGAACACTTGAAGCGTTCGCTTCAATTTACCCGCAATCACTTGGGCAAACACGGTCTTCCGCTCCTCGGCTTCGCCGACTGGAACGACTGCATGAACCTTCCGCTCGGTGCAGAATCCACTTTCAACACAGCTCTTTATGCAAAGGCTTTGCTCGAAATGATGGATATCGAAGAACACCTCGGCGATACTGCTGCAGTGGAAATGTACAAGGGCTGGTACGAAGATGTCAAGAAGGCATTTAATGACAGCGCTTGGGACGGCAAGTGGTGGATTCGCTGGTTCGATAAGGACGGCGGTGCTTACGGTACGAATAAAGCGAAGTACGGCAAGATTTACTGCAACGGTCAGTCTTGGCCGGTGATCAGCGGCATCGCAACTGGTGAACGCGCAGAAGAAGGCATGGACAGCTTGAATAAACTCCTCAACACCAAGTACGGTGTGAAGAGCTCGACTCCGGGCTATCGCGGATTCGAACCGGCTGTCGGAGGCATCTCCACTTATCCTCCAGGAGCCAAGGAAAACGGCGGTATCTTCCTCCACACGAACCCGTGGGTGATGATTGCCGAAACAATCCTCGGCCGTGGCGATAACGCTTACAATTACTATTGCCAGATTAACCCGGCTGCGAAGAACGATATCCTCGACATCTTCGAATCGGAACCGTACTGCTATCCGCAGAACATTCTCGGTGACGAACACAAGCAGTTCGGCTTGGGCCGTAACGCATGGCTCTCGGGCACATCGACTTGGACTTATCAAGCTGCAACGCAGTACATTCTCGGCATCCGTGCAAGCTACAACGGCCTCGTTGTTGATCCTTGCATTCCGTCGAAGTGGAACGGCTTTGAAGCAACTCGTAAGTTCCGCGGTGCAACCTATCAAATCACGGTGAAGAATCCGGATCACGTTTCGAAGGGCGTCGCCAAGATGATTGTTGACGGTCAAGAAGTGGATTCGAATGTCGCGCCGATTTTCACGAAGGGCACGCACAAAGTCGAAGTCATCCTCGGCTAATTTCTGCAGAAATTGCAAAAGAGACTCGCTGAAAAGCGGGTCTTTTTTTGTATATTTCAAAAAAATTGAGGATAAATATGACTGAGGGTGAAGCAAAGACTATTTTGTCTTTGTCTCAAGAAATTATGCTGCTCGCAAATAATACGCTGGTTGTCAATCTGCGTTTTTTAGATGCTGCCATGAGCCGACTCGTTTTAATGCCGACCGATAAAATGGAAGGGCTTTCAACGGACGGACATTTTCTTTATTACAACCCGCAAGGAATTTTGAAAAATTATAAAGCGGAAAAAGAATTGGTAGTGCGCAATTATTTGCACAGTTTATTGCATTGCATTTTTCGCCATCACATCATAACGCGTTTGGTGAATCCGAATGCGTGGAATTTAGCGTGCGATATCGCAGTCGAAGTGATTATCGACGAATTAAAACTTTCGCAATTAAAAGTTTATCGCGAATCGTATCAGGAGAGTGTCGTTTCAAATCTTCAGTCCAAAATCAAATATCTCACCGCCGAAAAAATTTACGATTACTTGATTTCCAACGCAACCGAAGAAGATTTTGCGCAGTGGGCGCGCTATTTTAAAGGCGACGATCATTCGATATGGTATTCGCAGCAAAATGCCGAAAACGTTGATGGCAACGACGATTCCAAAAATTCTGAATCGCAATCGAACAAAAAAAGTTCACCGCAAAACGAGAAAAAATCTTCGGAAAAAAAAGGCGAAAATTTATCGGGCGAAAATTCAGAAAAGAAAAATTCAGAGGATCAAAAATCATCGGGTGAAAATTTAGAACAAGAAAATTCTTCCGACAAAAAATCTTCGGGCAGTTTACAAAGTCTTCAAGAGCAAATGGAAGATTGGAAAAATATCGCCGAAAAAATGCAAATGGATTTGGAAACATTTTCCAAAGAACGCGGTGATGCTGCGGGCAATTTAATGCAAAATTTAAAAGCGGCGACGCGTGAAAAATACGATTACACGGCGTTTTTAAAACGTTTTGCTGTGATGGGCGAAGCGATGAAAATCAATGACGATGAATTTGATTACATTTTTTACACCTATGGACTTTCGGCTTATAAAAATCGCCCGCTGATTGAACCGCTAGAATATAAAGATGTCAAACGCATTCGAGAATTTGTGATTGCAATCGATACATCGGGCTCGACTTCTGGCGAATTGGTAGAAACTTTTGTGACGAAAACTTATAACATCTTGAAGCAATCGGAAAGTTTTCATTCGAAAGTGAATATTCACATTATTCAGTGTGATGCAGAAATTCAGTGCGACGAAAAAATTACTTCGCAAGAAGAATTCGAACGCTACATAAAGACAATGAAAATTTACGGCGGAGGCGGAACGGACTTTTGCCCAGTTTTCCGCTATGTGGAAAAATTGCAAAAGGAACGCGAATTTAGCAATTTAAAAGGTCTCATTTATTTGACCGATGGCTGTGGAATTTTTCCGAAGCAAAAACCGAATTATAATACCGCATTCGTTTTTATCGATGACGAAATGAATAATTATAAAGTTCCCGCGTGGGCGATCAAATTGATTTTAGAAAAAGAAGATCTCCAGGAGAAATAACGATGAACATTCAAGAAGCCAAAGAACAAATTAAAAATGCGATGACCGCTTATTTTACCAAAGATGATTTGGGAAATTACATTGTTCCGATTGAAAAGCAGCGTCCGGTCTTTTTAATGGGGCCTCCGGGAGTTGGTAAAACAGCGATTATGGAACAAGTCGCGCAAGAATTAGGCGTTGGACTTTTGTCGTATTCGATGACTCATCATACGCGGCAAAGTGCGCTCGGACTTCCGTCGATTGAAGAAAAAACTTTCAACGGAAAAACGTATAAAGTCTCGGAATACACGATGAGCGAAATTATTTCTGCGGTGTATGAATTGATGGAAAAAACGGGAGTCAAAGAAGGCATTTTATTTTTGGACGAAATCAACTGCGTTTCGGAAACTTTGGCGCCGATTATGTTACAATTTTTGCAGTATAAAATTTTCGGACGTCACCGCGTTCCCGATGGTTGGATTGTCGTCACCGCAGGAAACCCGCCCGAATACAATAACTCGGTGCGTGAATTTGACATTGTGACTTGGGATCGTTTAAAACGCATCGACATTGAACCCGATTTTAATGCGTGGAAAAAATACGCGTATAAAGCAGGAGTGCACGCGTCGATTATTACATACTTAGAAATTCGTCAAGGCGATTTTTACAGCATCGAAAGCACTGTCGAAGGCAAAAGTTTTGTGACGGCGCGCGGCTGGGAAGATTTGTCGCAGATGATTATTTTGTATGAAAAGAACAATATCCAAGTCGATGTGAAATTGATTTCGCAGTATGTGCAAAATGCGAAAATCGCCAAATCGTTTGCGGCTTATTATGATTTGTTCAATAAGTACAAGAGCGATTATCAAATCGATTCGATTTTGAGCGGCAAGGCTTCAAAAGAAATTAAAACGCGTGCGAAAAAAGCAAAATTCGATGAACGTTTATCGCTTCTCGGATTGATTTTGGATGCGATTTCTTCGGAAACAAAAACGGTGATGAATTTAGATGTGACGATCAAAACGGTAATGGAAGTTTTGTCTAAATTCAAAAAGTCGGTTTTAAACGAAAAAGAAAATCCGACGCAGACATTGCAAAATTTAATTGAAAAGCAAAAATCAATTCTTGAAAATGGCAGAGATGCGCAGACTTTATCGTTAAACGATCAGCAAATTCAACATCGCGCAATCGCTGTTCTCGAAAATTTACTTCCGTCGATCAAAAATTTAGATGGGAAAAAAGCATTTGCAAACGTCAAAGCGGACTTTGATTCGCGCGTGAAAAAATTAAAAGAAGAATCGGAATCGACGAAAAATAAAATGAATCATGCGCTGAGTTTTGCGGGCGAAGTCTTTGAAAAAGGCCAAGAAATTTTGGTGCTAGTAACCGAAATGACGGCGAACGCAAACATTGTCCGCTTTATTTCTAAATATGGTTGCGACGAATATTTTAAGTACAATCAAGAATTGATGTTTAGCGATCGCGCCAAAGCGATTGAACAAAAAATTGACGAATTAAAAATTGTTTAAATTGTATCTTATTTGAAAATCGGAGGAAATATGTTTCAAGTGGATGATGACGGCACATTAACCGCTTACTCGGGCGATGAAACGGAAATCGTCATTCCGAGTTCGGTGAAAACGATTGCGCAATCTGCTTTTCACGGCAATGCAAAAATCAAATCGGTAGAAATTCCCGATTCCGTCGAAGCGATTGAAAATACCGCTTTTGAAAATTGTACAGCGCTTGAATATGTGCATATTCCGAAGTCGATTTGGCGATTAGAATCGTGGACATTTCGCGGTTGCACGCACTTGAAAAAAGTCGATTTAGAAGAAAATTTAACTCTCATCGGAATGGAAACTTTTTACGAATGCGAAGCGCTTGAATCCATTCATATTCCGAAAACAGTTGAATTGATTTTGCAGTATGCATTTGCAAAATGTCGCTCTTTAAAATCGATTAACATTCCGCATTTGGTGGATACGATTTCGGTGAGAACTTTTGCATTTTGCTCTCAATTAGAATCGATTACATTTGAACGGGAGAAAGATTCTTTTTTGGACGAAGAAACCTTGGCGTTAGAGTGTATTCAAGATGATGCGTTTTTAAATTGCTCTGCGTTAAAATCGATTACGATTCCCGAAAACGTCAATGAAATTGGTGAAAACGCTTTCTTCGGTTGCACGAGTTTAGCTTCGGTTCAGTTGGAAAATCAAAGCGGAGAAATTTCTTGGAGTTCTTTTCAGGGAACGCCTTGGATTAAAAATTTATCCGAAAAGTTTGTGATTTTTGAAAATGGACTTCTCTGGAAATATCGCGGGAGCGATGAAGAAATCGTTATTCCGCCCGAAGTCAAAAAAATCGGCAAGAATGCATTTGAAAATGCCCGCTACTTGGAATCGGTAAAAATTCCCGAAACGGTAGAATGCGTTTGTGCAAATGCGTTTGAAAATTGCGAATCTTTGGAAGTCGTCGAAGTGCAATTTTCTAAAACCGATGTGCATCCGCAAGCGTTTTCGGAATGTTACGAATTGAAAAAAATTATCATCCCCGAAAAGCAAGAACCTCTCGACGTTTTATTCGAAAGCGATGCGTCAGAATTAAAAATTTATAACGGGCGAGAAAGCGTTCCTTTTCCGATTGGATCGCAATATTACGAAGATGTTCAGCAGATTTGTCAAATGTTTAGCACAAAAAATTTTGCAGCACCGGAATTGGAAGAGGATATTAAATATCCGCTCATTCTCAAATATTTCTGGGAAACGAACGACGCCGATGCCGAAAAATTTATGCAAGAAAATTTCAGTTCGCTTTGCGGTTATGTCATGGAAAAAGGCGACGAAGAAAATTTCAAAAAGTTGATGGATTGGGGCAAAGGAATTACGCCGCAGAATATCGATGAACTGATACAAAAAGCACTCCAAATCGAAAATTTGGAGTACCGTTTGCATTTAATGAATTATCAAAAAGAACATTTCGAAAATTCGAAAGATTCGTATCGCTTAAACTAATTCACCGCCGATGAGTTGCATTTGCAGCGGATAAATTTCGCGGCAAGCTTTTTCACCGAGGCCGATGAGAGTGTCTAAGGTTTTGCGGTCAAAGTCGGAATGTTCACCGGTTCCTTGAATTTCGATGAACGATTTGGCGTCGCGCATGACGATATTCATATCAACATCGGCTGCGGAATCTTCGATATAGCAAAGATCCAAAAGCGGTTCTCCGTGAACAACGCCGACAGAAATTGCGGTTACCGCATGCTTTAAAATGGGCTGTGTAATGCCGAGACGCGCTTTGATTTTTTTGAGGGCGAGCGCAAGGGCGACAAATCCGCCGATAATGCTTGCGGTTCGCGTGCCACCATCGGCTTGAATGACATCGCAATCGACGACGATTGCATTTTCGCCGAGAGCGTTTAAGTCGGCAGCACCGCGGAGAGAACGTCCGATTAAACGTTGAATTTCTTGAGTGCGACCCGATGCGCCTTTGCGTTCGCGTTCAACGCGTTTGCCTGTGCTTTGCGGGAGGAGAGAATATTCGGCGGTAATCCAACCGCGGCCTTTGCCGGCGAGCCAAGCGGGAACTTCGGGAAGGAGAGTGGCGTTGCAGATGACGCGCGTATTTCCCATTTCAATTAAGACAGAACCATCTGCCGAAGAGATGAATCCCGGAGTCATTTTCACGGGACGAGTTTCGTTGAATTGACGACCATCGATGCGTTCCATTTTAAGCCTCGTATTTTAAACGTTCTGTTTTGCCGCAGACAAAAGAGCCTAAGCGGTAAGTGAAAGTGGTAAATTGATTTAATTCGTCCAAAGCTTCGATGACTTTTTCGTCTTTCGGATTCCCGAGAAAGGCGACGTAAAAAATGTAGCCCCACGGTTTATCGGGATGCGGACGGCTTTCGATGCGCGTCAAATTGATTCCGCGGCGAGCGAATGCGCCGAGGGCATTGTAAAGCGCTGCGGGCTTGTCATCGTTTGCGAGTTCAAAGAGAATGACTGTTTTGATATTGTCTTCGCTCGAAACCGCTTTCGGTTCTTTTTGAATCGCATAAAAACGGGTAAAGTTGACGCCTTTGATATTTTCCAAATTCGTGCGCAAAATATTTAAGCCGTAAAGTTTTGCTGCATAAGTGCTCGCAATTCCGCCATCGGTTAAATTTTTCCGCTTGGCGACTTCTTCAGCAGAGCCTGCGGTGTCAAAGAAAATGACTTTTTCAATCGCTGGAAATTCGTTAAAGAAATGGCTGCATTGGGCGAGTGCTTGCGGGTGACTCATCACGCGTTTTAAACTTTCGAGAGTCGCTCCCGGATAAGCGCAAAGGCAATGTTCGATTTGCAATTTGACTTCGCCCACAATCGGGTGACGCCATTTGGCGAGCAAATCATAATTTTCGTAAATGGATCCTGCGGTAGAATTTTCAATGGGGATTGCACCGCCGTCGGCTTTGCCGGTTTCAATCGCTTGATAAATTTCTTCGAATGTGTTCATCGGGAGCACATCGATGTCTTCGCCAAAAAGATAGCGCGCTGCGGATTCGCTGTAAGCGCCACGACGTCCTTGAAATGCGATTTTCTTTTTCATTGAATTCTCCTAGCACCTTTGTAACGCGGTTGCCAATACGGATCGGAAAGCGGACTAATCATCACCCCTTTCGAAGTGCTCGCGTGGGTAAAATTGCCGTCCGAAAGATAAAGCCCAACGTGATCCACTCCGGATCCACCGCCAAAGAAAACGAGATCGCCGGCTTTGAGTTCATCTTTATCGACTTTCTTTCCCATGTTATACATCGACGTGGAACTGTGGGGAAGTGAAACGCCGGTTTTTTCTTTGTAAATATTCATCACATAGCCCGAACAATCGGTTCCGCTTTTTGACGCGGCGCCGTATTTGTAGCGCGTTCCAATCCACGGTTTGATAATCGGCATCCAGTCTGCGGCTTCGCCCGTCGAAGATTGCATCACTTGATTGGTATGCGCTTCGCCTTGGGAAAGTTTATACGAACCCGATTCGCGGTCATAACTCGGCCGAAGAGGCATCGCGCAAGAAGTCAATAAAAATGCAGCAAAAGAAAAAAGAAGAAAAGAAAATTTCATCGGAAAAAAAGTAGAAAAAAGCGGCAAAGCCGCTTATTCGTGAAAAATTAGGAAGGGAAATCGTCGTTAATTTTTTTTCACTTAATTTTCCACTAAGACCGCGCGCAGGTTGAGGCCGCGGAAGCGATAATAAAAAGAGCCCGTATTATGTTGCGGTTCTGTAAAGTAAGTGTTGGTGGCGCAAATTTTGCATTCTGCGTTCGGCGTAATGCTCCAATAACGGCCTTCGGTGCCTTTGTGGATTAAAGTATCGTTGGAATAATAACCGCCGGCGGGGAAGAAAATGGAATTTTTATTGTAGCAACGCACAGTGTAGCCCGCAATTTTTTCGCCCGCGCTATTTTCAACTTCTTCCCATCTCCAGTTGCATTTTTCAATTTCGCGCATTTCCTCATCGGTTGGAAGGCGCCATTTCTTTCCCCAATTTGCGGTGGCTGCATCGTATTTGGGATTTGCTTTAGCATCGTCTTCGGAAAGGGTGGAGTCGTTACACAACAAACAATCTTTCGGAAAATTTTTCTTTCGGAGTAATTTCCCCAAAGGCAAAGTAATCGCCGAAATCCGTGGGCTCGTCAGCGCCGATATTTTTAATCGCCCATTTTGTTTCGCTCGGAAGATTCAAATCGACCGCTAAATCGGCGGGGAACAAATCTTTAGAACTGCTAGAAATTTCTTCGGAGCTAGAACTTTCTTCGCTCGAACTCAAAATTTCGCTGGAACTTGAAACTTCTTCGCTTGAACTCGAAATTTCGCTGCTGCTCGATTCGATTTTTTCCGAGGAACTCGAAACGCTTTCCGACGAAGAAGATTTTGAAATGGAACTCGAAGAAATTGCTGACGAAGAAATCGCCGACGAACTGGAAACTTTTTTTGACGATGAACTTTGTTCTCTGCTCGAAGAAATTTCTTCGGAACTAGAACTCAAAATTTCTGTAGGCGCGCTGCTCGAATCGTCACAAGCAGAAATAAAAAATGCAAAAGCTGCAATCCAAGGGATGAAATATTTCATGATAAACTCCTGTGGGCGGAAAACATAAAAAAATCGATGAATTATTTCGATGAATGAATTGAAATTTCAAATGAATTTTTGCATAATTGTCAATTATCGCGGGGCTCTGCCTCGGACGCACGCTATTTCTTCAAAAGATTCGTCGGTCTCGTTTAAAAAGTATTCTAGATTTGAATCAAACTAAGGAGTTGATTATGAAAAAATGGATGCCGCTTTTTGCGATTCTCTTTGCGCTCGTCGCATGCCAAAGTTCGGATACTTCGAAAGAAGATCAGTCTTTGAATAAGGTGAAAGCAGCGGGCGAATTAGTGCTCGGCTTAGACGATTCCTTCCCGCCGATGGGATTCCGCAATAAGGAAAATGAAATCGTGGGATTTGATATCGATTTGGCAAAAGAAGTGGCAATGCGTTTAGGCGTTAAACTCCGCACGCAGCCGATTTCTTGGGATGCGAAAGAACAAGAATTGAGCACCGGAAAAATTGACTGCATTTGGAACGGCATGTCCATCGATTCTGCGCGTGCTACAGCGATGAATCTTTCTTCGCCGTATTTGAAAAATCGCATGGTCTTTGTTGTAAAGGATTCTTCCATTTCGAATCTCGCAGCTTTAGCGGGCAAAAAAATCGCCGTGCAAAATGGTTCCACCGCTCAGAAACTTCTCGAAGCTTCGGACGCTGGCAAAAATGCTTCGGCTTTGATTCCGTTTGACGATAACTTGACCGCTTTGATGGATTTGGAACGCGGCGGTGTCGAATCGGTTTTCCTCGACGAAGTCGTTGCAAAGTATTTGATTACTGCAAACGAAAAACCGTTCATCGTGATGAACGAAGGTCTTAGCGAAGAAGAATACGCCATCGGCTTCCGCAAAAAAGATCAAAAACTCCGCGATGCTGTGGATAGCGTTTTGAACGCAATGCGCGCAGACGGTGCGTTCTCGATGATTTCGAGCAAGTGGTTTGGCAAATAATTTTCCTCGACGATTCGCATGGCTGATATGAATTCTCTTCTCCCGATTTTGTGGGGCGGTTTCTGTACCACTCTCGCAATTTTCGGGCTGACCCTTCTCTTCTCGATTCCGCTTGGACTTTTGGTTGCGGTTCTGAAAATGAGCCGCTTCCGCATCGTCCGTTATCCCGTTGCCTTTTACATTTCGGTGATGCGCGGAACGCCTCTGCTTTTGCAAATCGTCGCCATTTATTTTGGTTCATTTTATCTCTCGGAATATTTGGGAGTACAGTTGACCTTTGATCGATTCCCCGCAGTGATTGTGGCGTTTACCATTAACTATGCCGCTTATTTCGCAGAAATTTTCCGCGGTGGCATTCAATCGATTAGCAAAGGGCAATACGAAGCGGCTGCGATGCTTGGACTTTCGCGGACGCAAACTTTTTACCGCATTATTCTTCCGCAGGTTGTGAAGCGCGTTGTTCCCGCGAGCGCAAACGAAGTCATCACTTTGGTGAAGGATACTTCTCTTGCGCAAGTCATTGCGGTGACGGAACTTTTTGCCTTGGCGAAAAAGCAGCAAGCCGCATACGCGAGCATTTATCCGCTTTTTGTCGCGGGCATTTTTTATTACATCGCGAATTTACTCTTAAGCGTTCTCTTTGCTTTTGTGGAACGTAAATTGAATTATTACAAGTGAGGCGCGAAATGGAAGAATTGAAAAATACAGCGCCGATTTTACACGTGAGTCATCTCAAAAAATCCTTTGACGATGTCGCCGTTTTAAAAGACATTTCGTTTGATTTGAATGCGGGCGAAGTGCTTTCGATCATCGGCCCTTCGGGCTCGGGAAAAAGTACACTGCTTCGTTGCTTAACGCAGCTCGAAACTTTTGAAGCGGGCGAAGTTTGCATCGATGGAAAAGATATGGTGATTCCAGGCGTTAAAACGAAAAATGGCGTAAAATATGCGCCGGCAAAAACGCTGCGGGAAATTCGCCTTTCAACGGGACTTGTTTTTCAGAATTTCAATTTATTCCCGCATTTAACGGTTCTGCAAAATTTAACGCTTGCGCCGATTCGCGTTTTAGAAAAGAACCGCGAAGAAGCGCGTGACCTCGCACGAGAATTGCTCAAACGCATGGGACTAGAAAATAAAGAAAAAGCGTATCCGTGTGAACTTTCGGGCGGGCAACAGCAACGCGTTTCGATTGCGCGCGCATTGGCGATGAATCCAAAAATTCTTTTCTTCGATGAACCGACAAGCGCTCTCGATCCAGAACTTACCGGCGAAGTTTTGAAAATCATCAAAGGCTTAACAGAATTGCAGATGACGATGGTCATCGTAACGCATGAAATGGCTTTTGCGCGAGATGTCGCGGATAAAGTTCTTTTTATGGACGGCGGCGTTATCGTCGAGCAAGGAACTCCAGAATATGTCTTCGGCAAATCGGAAAACGATCGTTTAAACGCATTCCTTTCGCGCTTTGCAAACGATTAACGGGAGAATTGAAAATGCACGCAGCGATGGAAAAAGAAGAAAATTTTTCGGAATACAAGAAAACTTTCCGCGTCGATGAATCGATGATCGATCGGAATCGTCATTTGAATAATGTAGTCTGCGTAGAATGGATTCAAGACATCGCCATCGAACATTCGGATGTCACCGGCGGCACTCAAAAAATGGAAGAACTCGGTGCGGGTTGGATGATTCGGACGCAGCATGTCGAATATAAATCGCAAGCGTTTCTCGACGACGAAATTGAAGGCACGACATGGGTGGGGGAATATTCCAAAATTTCGACGAATCGCTTTTCAAAATTTGTCCGCAAATCCGACGGCAAAGAAATTTTTTCGGCGGTGACGACTTGGGTGCTCGTCGATTTAAACCGAGGCCGTCCCATCGCTATTCCCGAAGAATTGAAAAATTATTTTAGAAAAGCGGATAATTTATAATTGATAGGGATAGAATTTGCGCGTTTCGTGCGAAAATTTCAAAAAAATTAAAGTTTTAAACTTCATGTTTTAATTTGCGCCGAAGGCGCCTAATTTTCTATATTATTGCCGTAAAGTTTTCACATTAAAAGAAGGTACAACGATGGCAAAACTTTCCATTGAAGATATCGAACTCAAGGGCAAACGCGTTTTCATTCGCGTCGATTTCAACGTTCCGCAGGATAAGGTAACGGGCGAAATCACCAATACCAAACGTATTGAAGCGGCTCTTCCGACCATTCAATATGCACTTGACAAGGGTGCTGCTGTGATTCTCGCTTCTCATCTCGGCCGTCCGAATGGCAAGGTGAACGCAAAGTTCTCTCTCGCTCCGGTTGCAAAGAAGCTCGAAGAACTCATCAAGAAGCCGGTGAAGTTCCTCTCGGATTGCGTCGGTGCAGAAGTCGAAGCAGAATGCGCAAAGGCTCAGCCGGGCGAAATCATCCTTCTTGAAAACCTCCGCTTCCACATCGAAGAAGAAGGCAAAGCAAAGATCAAGAACGAAGACGGAACCGAAACCAAGATTAAGGCAGATCCGGCTAAGGTCGAAGAATTCCGCGCTTCTCTTTCGAAGCTCGCAGACGTTTATGTGAACGATGCATTTGGAACTGCACACCGCGCTCACTCCTCGATGGTCGGCGTCAATCTGCCGGTTCGCGCTGCAGGCTTCCTCATGAATAAGGAACTCAAGGCATTTGATAAGGTCTTGAACAATCCTCCGCGTCCGTTCCTCGCAATCCTCGGCGGTGCTAAGGTTGCAGACAAGATTCAGCTCATCAACAACTTGCTCGACAAGGCGGATGAAATTATCATCGGCGGCGGCATGGCTTTCACTTTCAAGAAGGTGATTGACAATATCCAGATCGGCGCTTCTCTCTATGACGAAGAAGGCGCAAAGATCGTTCCGGAATTGATGGCAAAGGCAAAGGCAAACGGCAAGAAGATTATTCTTCCGGTGGACTACATCGCAGCGGACAAGTTCGCAGCCGATGCAGCGACCAAGGCTTGCACCGATGCAGAAGGCATTCCGGAAGGCTGGATGGGCTTGGACGTTGGTGCAAAGTCCACAGAACTCTTTGTGAATGCAATCAAGGGCGCAAAGACCATCGTTTGGAATGGTCCTGCTGGCGTGTTTGAATTTGCTGCATTTGAAAAGGCAACGAAGGCGATGGCAGATGCAATCGTCGAAGCAACTGCTGCAGGTGCAATCACCGTGATCGGTGGTGGTGATACCGCAACGGCTGCGAAGAAGTATGGCGCCGACAAGAAGGTGACCCACACTTCTACCGGTGGCGGCGCTTCCCTCGAACTCCTCGAAGGTAAAGTGCTTCCGGGTGTTGCTTTCCTCACCGACAAGTAATTTGCTTTAAACGCAAAAAAAGCCTCCGCATTGCGGAGGCTTTTTTTGTTGCATAAGGAATGATGTGAAATGCGCAAAATCTTTGTTTGAAGTTTCAATAAAAAAACTTCGCAGGGAATTGCGAAGTTTTCAGTGCGAAGTTTTTATCGGGGTAGCCAGATTCGAACTGACGACATTCTGCTCCCAAAGCAGACGCTCTACCAGACTGAGCTACACCCCGTAGCCGAACCAAATATAGTAAAAAGGAAGAAAATAAGGAAAAATTCTTTGCAATTTTTCATTTCTAAGCCACCGCGAGAATGAACAAAGTCGTCATAATTTTCCTTTTTCATTCTTCATTCCTAACATCTCATTAAATTGTATATTTTGCCTATGAACGAAGAACGCAGAAAACTTCGCGATGAAGTTTATACGCAGATGATGATGGCGCAAGCGCGCCTTTCAAAAGATTTGAATACGCAGATGGGCGCAGTCCTCGTTTCGGGCGATGGACGCGTGCTCAGTACCGGTTACAATGGAGCGCCAGCGGGCTTTGACGATGCGACGATTCCTTATACCCGCGAAAAGCAAAAACTCGCTTACGATTTATTCGACGCAGACACGGGCGAACTCATTTCGCACCATGAATTTGAAGCGAATAAATATCCGTTTATGGTGCACGCCGAAATCAATGCGCTGCATTATGCCCGCGGGAAAGTGCCACCCAATTCGAAACTTTACGTCATCGGTTTTCCGTGTGAACGCTGCGCTTTGGAAATTGCGCTTTCGGGAGTTGCCGAAGTCTTTGTGACGAAGGATGATTACGATCCGAATTCAACATTGAACAATAGCCGCGACACCGCTTATTATATGTTTGCGCAAGCGGGAATTTTGGTGACGATTTGCGGAAAGCGGCTGCGCCCAGTAATTTCAAAAGTCAACTAGCAGTCGCTGTTAACATTTTAAAAACAAAAAAGGTCCGCTGTGCTGCGGACCCTTTTCTTTACCGAGAAAGTTACTTGCCGAACTTTTCGCTTGCGCGTTGAACCGCAGGATCAGACTGAGCGGCCTTAATCTTGCGCTTGATGTCTTCTTCAATGCCGCGTTTGAGTTTGTTTGCGAGTGCGTCGCCGAAACGATCTGCGAGAGAGTCCGAGAACGGAGCTACTTTCTTTGGAGCTTGGCGGAATTTGTTGTTTCCACCGGCACGGCGAGGCTTTCTGGCGGGTTTCTTGGATTCGGCTGCGGGAGCGTTCTTCTTTTCAGTGGTTTCTTTTTGTTCGTTTTCTGCCATAATTGTACCTCGGAAGATGAATGTTATAAATTTCCGCGACAAATTTAGAAAATTAGGCGGAAATCGGAGGAATGCTCGAGGTAAAATATAGGCGGCGACTGCGTCGCTTTCGGTTAAAAGCCGACGCTTGCTTGCACCATATAGACGCGGCTTTCGTCTTGACCGGTATAATAACCGCGTTCTTCGCCCCAAGTCGCAAATTCGACTTCGATAAAGCGGAGCGCTTCGACAGCGACACCTGCCGATGGATAACCGCCGCGGAAACCTCCCGAAAGGCGAAGCTTTAAAAGGCGTAAATTATCGTTGTAACCGGGGAAGGCGAGAAGCACTTGCTCAATTTCCATGCCGAAATTCACATGGCTGAGAGTTTTGTAATTGCGGGAGTGGGCGATGGCATTTTCATAGTCGATTGCGAAATTGACTTTGCGTGAGAATGCCGAATTGCGATTTAAGTAACGCGGACTATACGCCATACCGAGTGTTAAATTCGGCATAATGCGTTCGTCGGCGAGTTCGGTAAAGAAAATGTTATTGCAAGAAGCGCCGAGACGAATTTCGCGGGTAGCTTGATAGAGCATTCCGACATCCATACCGATTCCGAGTTCGCTAAATTCTGCGACGTCTGCGGCATCTTTTAAGCGGTCTTCCAAAGTATCTTTCATCGAATTGAAATTCGAAACATCGATGCGGACCATATCGACGCGTTGACGTTTCGCGACTTTTAATCCTGCGCCGACGGCAAAATTATCGGTAATTCCGTAAGCTCCGCCCATTTGAGCGACTGCGTCCACGTAGAATGTATCCACGCCGAAGTAAGGAATCACGATGCCACCGTCCACGTAAGGCGCGACATTTCCATCGACCCAAACCGCTGCGCCGAAATTGTGAAATGCGACTTCTAAATCGGCTTTCGCAATAATGTTTAACAGCATGTGATCGTATTTGTTGATGCGCTTCGTCATCTCGGGATGCTTCGCTAACGAATCGGCGAAGGCGCGTTCTGCGGACATCGAAGATTTTTTTGCATCGCGTTCCGCGTCATCGTACATGTCATCGAGATCGTCGATCAAATTGTAAATGCGGCGGGCTTCAAAGAAGGGACCTGCAAAGCCTGCGTTCAAACGCACATCGACGGAATTTGCTGGGTAGTATCCAGTCTCCGGAAATTTTTCGTAATTGCCGAGACGTCCCATTTGATTGAGACCTGCGTAGTTGTAATAAATCGCTTCTTTATCATCGACGATTGCGACGTGGGCGTTTCCCATAGCGAGTGCGCGGAGAGATTTATGCTTCGGGCCTTGAGCTGCAAAACAACAAGCCGCACAGGCGAAAATCAAAAGATGAGATAATGCTTTCATTTTTCCATTCCCCTAGCGGTTGCGAAACCAAGCTTTAAATTCTTTTTCGGTGTAATTATTCCAGCAGCGTCCGATCAAACGCTGACGTTCTTTCAGCGGATATTTGATTTTCGTCGAATCCGTATCTTCCATGATGGCGCGGAGATTTGCTTGATAAGTCGAATCATTACTTTTCTTCGGTTCAAAGTCAACGGCAAAAAGAAGTTTGTTCTTTTCGTTCAAATGCAATTCTAAACTGTCTTCTTTCACGCCATTCAAATCGTGATCGAGAGAATCTCTGCCGATTCCAATCCAAGAAACCGTCGAATCCGGAGCGCGTTCTAGCGGTACCAGTCGCAGGTCTTCGTCGATTAAACCATCGCCGTCGTTGTCGATGCCGTCGAGAATTTCTTCGTCTACGCAGCCATCGCCATCGTTATCGATGCCGTCGCCGACTTTGTAAAATCCAATCGTCGCTTTAGCGGTTTGCGAATTGGCTTCGGCGTCTGCACCGAGCAACTGTGAAATCGCGGAACCTTCGCCGTCGAACATTCCCGATTCTTCTAATGCATCCGAAACTTTCGGAAGCACATTGTCGAGGGTATTTGCTAAATCGCTTTGTAATTGAGAAAGGCTGTTGTTGAATTGATTTAAAACCGCGGTATCGTTTAACGCATTTTCATACATCGATTCGACATCGATTGAAAGAGTCTTGTCGTCGTTCAAAGAAATTTTGACGCTCGATCCGACAGAATTGCGGAAACGCAAAATCGTATAAGCGAATTCCAAAATGCCGTAGCTCACGGAGAAATTGGAATACGTCACCATGCGATCCGAAAGTTTGATTGCAGGATTTTTCTCGGTCAAGGAATCGCGGCGGACGAGTTCGCGGAGCGGGAAAAGGGCGAGGCTAATCGCATTAAAATATTCTTCGGCGACTTCTTCGTCCAAATTCATCAGCGGAATTTCATTTTCATCGGAATTGATTTCGGCGACGATTCCCAGCGGATTTTTCACATTGGCATAAAGGCGCGCTTTGGCGAGTCCGAACCAAGCCTCGGAGCGCGTCGAGTCGGCGGCGAGTGCGCTTTCAAAAAAGTTCACAGCACTTTTGTATTCGGCATCGCGGAAACTTTTCTGCCCTTCGTAGATGAGCATCGAAGCGTCATCTTTATCAACAGAAACATCATCGGATGGACTAAAAATATTGCAGCTCATGAGCGAGGCTACAAGCAGTCCGAAAAGCAAACGTGAAAATTTCATTCCAATTCTCCCAAAGTCCTAAGACTAGTCGAGTACTAAGTAAAAAATACTTTCATCTTTTGAAAAAATAAGAACAAAAAGAAAATTCACTTCATATATTTGGCATTGTGAATGATAACTTGGAATATTTCCCATCGCCTGCGTATAAACACGCCGTTCTGCGGATGCGCGGACTTCTCCATGCCGAAAAATCGCGCTTAGAAAATATCGCGAAAGAAAAGTGTCGTGAACACGCCTTTGCCGAAGATAATTTCGAAGAGGAATTGCCGCAGATTCGAGAATTTAGCGTCGCTTATCACGCCGCATTTATGCGTTACCTCGCCGCTGTTTTACCGCAACATCCAAACGGAGTCCAGTGCAAAGCGGGCTGCGGAAATTGCTGTCATCATTTTCCGATGTCGGTAGAACCGTTCGAGTTGGTCGAATTTTACAGCGAAGTGCGCAAACGCTCCGATTTAATTTCGTATTTAGAAGAATGTCATTTTCGGACGCGGGAATATTATGCGCTGCTCAAAAAGGGCGAAGAACTCGGTGAAGAAGACCCCGAAGATTATGCGCTCATTCAATACTTCAACAAAAGTTTTGCGTGCCCGTTCATCTTAAAAAACGGAAGCTGCGGCATTTATCCCGAACGGCCTGTCACGTGTCGAATGTATTTCAGCGAAACGCCGGGAACTTTCTGCGTGCCCGAACATTTGCTCACGGAAAAGAATAAAAGTTTCATCATTTATTTGCCCGATGACATTGAAGATTTAATCGCAGAAGTTTCCGCGCATTATCAAGAATTATCGCTTCCCGAAGGCCTTTACGAGGGCGTTCTCGCGATGAATGCTTTTGAGCAGGCATTCGCCAAAGCAGAAAATTCGGCACAGGAAAATCCTCATGTCGGATGAATTGCAAATCGATCTTTTCGGATTTACTCCCGAAATTCCCGAGCCCCTGCCAATCAATAATCGGACGTCAAAAGATGGCAGCGTGCATTTCATCTACGAAGAACGGCTGAAGAAAAGTATCCGCTGTCGCAAAAAAAAGTTTGAAGAAATTTATGAACTCAAACTTCCGGGTTATATGCAAAGCGACGAATTTTTCCCGGTGCGCGAAATGGCTGCGCAGTGGACGCATTTGGCTTTTAAACGGAAAACCGCCGAAACAAAAGCGAAGTGTTCCGAATTGCTTTCGCGGATTTGGGCGGCGACAAATCAAATTTTATCGGATTTAAATCTCCCGGGAATTCGCTCGGTGCGGCTTCCGCCGATTCGCCCCATCGGAAAACATCACAATTTGGAAAAAGTTTTTCAAGCGGTGAACGAAACTTATTTTCACGGCGAACTCAACGCGCGCATTACGTGGAGCGGGCGCGCAGGCGGGCTCAGCTTTCACACGATTCGCAAAGATCCGTTTACCGGCGAAGAAGTCAATTTGATAAGCATTAGCCGCGGCTATGATTTTGAAAATTGTCCGCTTTATGCGGTTGCGGGAGTCGTTTATCACGAATGTCTGCACATTGTGATTCCGCCCGAAGTCAAAAATGGTCGCCGCATTGTGCATGGGAAAAATTTTAGAACTTGCGAACGCCGCTACATTTACTACGAAGAATGGATGAAATGGCACAAAGAAGTGCTCCCGAAAAATGTGCGAAAATTATTAAACGATGAAAAATAAAAGCGGACGATTGTCCGTTTTTTTGTGTGATTCCAATAAAAAAGACTCGGAAAATTCCGAGTCTTCGTGGAGATAAGGGGAGTCGAACCCCTGACCTATAGATTGCGAACCTATCGCTCTACCAAACTGAGCTATATCCCCATAGATTTGCGGGTCAAATATATCTTTTCTTTGAATTTTTGTCAAGGTGTCCAGTCAATTTCTGCGATTCCTTTGCTTCGAAGGAAGGCGTTTGCCTGACTAAAGTGGCGGCAGCCGAAAAATCCGCGGTAAGCAGAAAGGGGACTCGGGTGCGGGGCTTCGAGAATGCAGTGGCCATGGTTCGGTGCGATAAGCGCTTTCTTGCGGATGGCGAAGCTTCCCCAAAGGAGAAATACCAAGTTTTCTTTTGTTTCGGAAAGGCGTTGGATAATGGTATCGGTAAATTCTTGCCAGCCGATTTGAGAATGCGAAGCCGCTTGATGGGCGCGGACAGTTAAACTCGCATTGAGCAAGAGAACTCCTTCGCGGGCCCATTTTTCAAGGTTCCCGCTCTGCGGAATGGGGATGCCCAAGTCATCGTGAAGTTCTTTAAAAATGTTGACGAGAGAGGGTGGCGGCTGCACGCCGTCGGCGACAGAAAAACAAAGACCGTTGGCTTGACCGGGATTGTGGTAAGGATCTTGCCCGATGATGACCGCTTTAACTTTGTCCACGGGGCATTCGTCGAGAGCTGCAAAAATTTTTGAACCCGGCGGATAGATGGTAAATTTCTTTTTTTCTTCGAGAAGGACTTCTTTGAGATGCAAAAAATAAGGCATTTCAAATTGGTCTTTGAGCATTTCAAGCCAAGAAGGATCGAGTTTAATCATGAAAAAAATTTAGAAAATTAGGAATGAGAATTAAATGGCGCGCCGTAGGCGCGCGGGGGACTCAATCCCTAATCCCTTACGCAACGAACTGATAGATATCCCACACGGTCATCTGCAAACACAGCATGTAAATTCTGTGTTTGAAATTCAACTGCATACCATGTATAGTCAGCCGGAGTGCTAGTCCAAAGCAAAGCAATGAAACCATCACGTTTTTTCCCACCGTCACCATTTCCAAGTACACCATTAACCGGAATTGGTTTTACTGCAAAGCCGCACTCATCAGTTCCATTGGATTGCCAACCTGGATTCAGAGGAACCCAACCTTCCGTAGCTTTTAAATGGTATCCCGCATTCTCAATGCCACCCACACTTGCTAAAAGAACTTGCCATTCTTCGGCACTTGGCAAATGCCAGCCGGTTGGACAAGCTGTTTGGGCAGTTACTGTTGTATAGATACGACCTTTTTCTATAGTGCAGAGAGTGTCTGCACAGGGGGACATTCCATCATCAAAATTTAAATTTTGAGCTATCCAGACTTGATTTCCTATCGTTGTGTATTTGTACACTTGTCCATCGCGCGCGTCTGTAAAAGTGCCGCGGTTAGGTTCGCCGTAGGCGTTTGTGCCTTCAGTCGGACAGACTTCAGCTGCGTCAAAGGAATTGCCATCGGCAGAGGAGCTGTTATCCGAGCAGGATGTAAATATGGAGGCAAAGAATGCCACTGAAAGAATTGTTAAAAGTTTGATTGATTTCATATTGCGGTCTGGATTTGATTGTAAAATGTTTTTTTTTTGAAAAAAAATAATAGAAAATATCTTGCGTTTTTGAATAATTTTCTTATCTTTTTTTTATTATTTTTACAATTTGAGTTTAAAATGAAAAATTTCCTTACCGTTCTGCACCTGCTTGCTGTTTGTTTGTATGCGGCAGTGGCAGAGCCTTCGCAGTCTTCAATGGCGATACTGCTGGATGCGTCGGGCTTGTGCAAGGAAAGTTCTTCTGAATCTTGGCAGAATTTGGAAGTCAAAAACTTCTTGAAAAATAACGCCTTTTATGGCGATGCAAATGCAATTTATTGTAAATCCTATGATGATGCACTGAGTCCTGCCGATGCGGCGAAAATTCTTTTTAGCGGCTCTAATTCTGTTTTCAATGAAGCGATAAAAAAGTGGTCTCAGAATAAACAACGTAATCAATCAGAAGATGTACCGAGCCGATTTGTCATCATTGCGGAAGGTGCTGCCGGCTTGGCCGTTCGCGAATACATTCAAAGTAAAAATTACCGAGGCGAAATTGCAAATGTACTGTTTTTCAACACGCCTCATGAAGGGACTGGTTTTGCTGATCAGGCTTTGCTCAAAAATTCGTCTGCATTGAACAAGTCCAAATCCGCGTCCGATTACAGCGATATCATTCCGCTTGCGTTAGCGGTTTATCTTGTCGGTGGTAGCGACGCTCTTGAGTCGTTGATGATGTCGCTTCTGAAAGAAGCGGTCTTTGGAATGGCTCAGAATACGAATAAGGTAAAGGAAAATTTTTCCAGTTTTTTTAGCGATGCAGATAAATCCTACAAGTCGATGTTGTATTTGTCACAAGATTTGGATTTGAACGACAAGGTTTATGACGAAGTAAAAACGAAGGCTCGAGAAAAGGGAATTGAATTAAAGGATTATGTTGGCAATACACAGCTTTTGAATTCGTATTCCAAACTAGGCACTTTTGAACATCCATTTTACAATAACGTTTATTCCTACGGGCTTCCTACAATCGGAAATGGGCGTAGGACTCTGGCCGATTTTGCAGACCAGGCAAAGAACCATGTGAGCAAAGAAAAACTCCGGGAAATGCTCACGGAATCCGTTTCGACAAAGCTTGTAGAAAGTGGCATCAATGCAGATGCTGAAAAAATTGGCAACTATTTTTCGAGTGCAGTGTCGGAAGATTTTGCAGCCGAAGCAAAATCGGCTGCTGAAAAAATCGCAGCCGAATATAAAATTCCTATATCACAAATCTCGGATTGCGTGCAAAGTATTTCATCATTGAGCAAATTGAAATTCAACAAGGAAAATCTGCCAAGTTCAATTCTGAAAGTCATCAGCATCGCAAATAAATTCTTACCCGAAAAATACAAGTCGGAACTGTACTCCACCTTTATTGACGAGTACTCCGCAACCCTTTCTGAAATGGACAGAAGTGCAAAAGAAATCCGGGGTGAATTGAAAAAGGGAACGAAACTGATTTCGAACAACCTGTCCAATTACGCCATCAATTTTTTTGACGAGGGAACATTTGACGTACCTGCCGTCAGCGCCATCGGAAAGAATGTAAGAGCCTTCAAGGAATCCGGGGTTACGCAAATAGGGTATTCCTTAGAAGATTACATTAAGGAAAAAGGAGACGACTATAAAGAATTGAAAAGCTATTTGGAACATGTATCCAAAGCAGGCAAACTGGAAGAAACAAGGGAAAATATTAACCTAGGCTTAAAAATCGGATGTTCAGTTATAGAGCATATACATCCAGCAGCGGGAAAAGCATGTCGGGCGGCCCAGTTTACGGCAAATGTGGCATTAATCGCCAATACATCTTCAGCCATTGAAAATGCAGTGAAAGAAGTGGCATCGTTGAAAGACGCCAAGTTCATTGCAGTTAAAAAGTCAATGGACAAAAACCAGCATCAAAGTTTCTGGAATGATCATAACGGAATCAGGCGAGATATTCAATTTTCCGACATGGAAAAGATGTTGTTTGGAACGCCGGTGGTCTCTTTGCAGACGGTTCACCAGAAAACGGATTCCTCCGACAATATCATCCCGCTTGCGCTGTACAAAACATTCAATCAAGTAGATAGTTTCGAGGATATTTCGGGAGATTCAACCGTTTACGGTTATGCGTTCCTGGAAAAAGAGTTTGTTGAAATTCCGCGTCATTCTCTAGCTAACAGCAACTCCGTGATGATGAAGGATATCCGCTATGAAAAGCGGGATGGTTTGCAATTCAAATATTCTCGGTATGCAGCGATGGACGCCTTTACCGTCAGGGATTTTATCAAGGAATATCGTTTTGTCATTGACGACTTCCAGCCGGATAAGCTTCGCCTGATCAAGTTTGACTTTAATGCCCGAATGCAGATTGCTTTTGAACGCGATGGAGATTTCTGGTACATCTATCGTGGAATCAATAATATATGGGAGTCGCAAGCTATAGATACATTATCAGAAAGCCCGGTTCAAAAGGACGGGCTTTTTGTTTTTCGCCCCAAGGACATTTTCAACCGCGGCGTCAAGGATGCCAAAGACAGCATTTTTCTCAGCGCAATCCAGGAGGACGGAGCCAACAGCATTAGTATTTATGTTGTCAATAATATCGGCTATGCGAATAACCAATGAATCAACTTTCGCTTCCAAGCGGTGGATTTTATCGTCGATGAGGGCTGGCCAAAATCGTTTGAGACCGTGTCGAAAATGGATGCTGCAAACATCTATGTCAACGACTGGGGCTATGGGGCGATTGCAAAAAAATGCAGTCTTGTGGTTTCGTCACCAAGTTTCCAGGATACGGTTGAAGTCCTCGCAGACAGCTTGGAAGGTGTCGGGAACCGCCTGAAATTCCGGGCTGATTTAACGTCCGTCTGGGAAAAGCATCCGCTTGAAAATGGAACCTACACCCTCAACTGGAAACTCCATTTTATTCTAAAGACCTTGAAGGCGAACAACTCCATCGAAGAACAGAATATCGATTATACGCCGCAGACAATTGTGTATGGAGACATTTCTGCTCCAGGAATTGCCTTTGATACGACTTTCACAAAAAATACAGTTTCTTTCCATAATGACGACGCATTCGCCTATGTGGTAAGCCTGGACACCTTGGAAAACCGCATTCTGCGCGGGCTGCGCAGTTTTCTGGTGCGCAAGGACTCAAAGGAAACTCTGGATTTGCTCCACAGGGCAAATGTTGGCGAACCGTCTTACGCCATCGGCAGAACAGACACCATGCCGTCGTGGAGTGGCTATGCAGAGCTGTATGTGCAGGCGTTTGATTTTGCAAATCCCGACAATATCACGAAGACAAGCCTTATCAACGCAGCAAGGGATTCGGCAAAAAACTCGTGGGCACTGGTGATGCAGAACGATACGACTTTCAAAAACGGAATCAACGGAACTTCCATCCATCGCACGATCCTTGTTGATAACGAGCCTCCGCAAGTTGCAAACGAACACGTGGAAGTTCTCAGTTTTATAGACAGCTCAATACCTACTTTTGCAAAAAAGCAGAATGGTTCTGAAATTCTTTTGAACGCCAAAGACACACTGCTCGTGTCATTCGATATAAACGAAAATTTGTTTGGACGCGATTCCGAATCGGTGTCGGTGGAACTTGTTTTCAAGGATTCTCTCGGCACAGAAAACATCAGGTGGAAACGCTATCTTCAGGATTCGACGATAAAAAAGTCGTCAAGGAATTTTATCTTCAAGGAACCCGACGCAACCAGACTTAATGATGGAGTTTATAGCTTGACTGTAATCCTCATCGATGAAGTCGGGAATAAAAGCGAAAAAAGTATCTTGGAAAATTTGCACGTAGATCGCACTGCACCACAAATCCGTGGTGTGACCTTGGGCGATGTCGCCTACGCAAATGTGGCTGAGCTGAAAAACGGAACTGCCTACTTGAGCGAGGAAATAGATGATTCAAGAAATCTTTCTGACCTCGACTGCTACGTAAAAGTGAGTGTCAACGATGGCGTGGGAAAATGGGTTGGCCCCGTTGCTGAATCGGGACGCAAAAATTCTCTAAATTTCAGCTATGAGTTTGATATAATGCATGCCGTCACGGATTTCAGCGATGGAATATGGTATGTCTATTTCGGGTGCTTTGATGATGCCGGAAACTTCAGAATGAACATGAATTTTATCGGAATGGGTGCTCGCTATCCCGAAATAACTTATCCCAAATCCAGTTCGGAATTTTATACAAATAAAATGCTCGTTAAAGGCGTTGCGCCCAATCCCGATGTTCATGGAAACAGCAACAAGGGCACGTTCCAAATTTCATGGAAAAAGCTAGAGGATTCAACCTGGTCCGAAAACGGAATTGACTACCTTGTATTTGACAAGAGCTTATCTGCTACAGAAAGAGATTTGGCGGTATGGAATATCGCAAAGCTGAACCTTGAAAAGGGCGAATACGCCATTAGACTTTCCGTGAGGGAATGTGACACCTGCAAATGGATTTCTAGTGAAACGATTGTTCCTGTAGATGACCTTATTTTGCCCGATTCGGCGAATGCTCCGAAATTGGTGATCACGCCGCCAGTCGGAAACCAGGTTTCAGGGCATACAAAGGATGCTACTATAGAGTTGAAAAATGTTCCGAGTTCATCGAAATGGATTGTGAAAGCGTCTATTGAAGCGCCCTCTCCCAAGGATTCCTCCGTTTATATCAGGGCGCTCGAAAAAACATTTGACCCGATGACGATTTCGCCATTCAGGGTGCCCGCACTTGCATCGGACACGGGGCTGTCCATTTGGCAGGAAAACGATGGCTGCACTTGGCATGTTCGCTATGCAGGGACTGCGCTGGGAATCAAGCTGAACGATTCTGCAGAAAAAAGAATGGAACCCTCTTTGGCTATTCGATTCATCAAAGAAAACATTGACTGGCTTGATTCTCCTAAAGCGGATTCGACTGATGAACTGAGCATCCTCATGGACAGCATTCGTGTCAAAAATGATGACGTCGATTTTTTAATACCGGCATACAACAAAACCAACTATTGGACTGTCGGGAAAGACAGCGTTCACTTGACATTTAAGACAACATCTTCGTTTACGGTCGACATTTCTTCTATCGACATTTCCACTATCGACAGCGCCCGGTACAAAAGTTCGCTTTACCCAGTCGTCTATGTCCATCCAGAAAGTTACAAGGCGCATGTTGCCTGGAACGGCCTGGTAAACGGAACTTATCCCAGCGGAAGTCTTGTCCGGATGAATGTCGTTGCCTACGAAAAGGGAAACGAGAAAAACATCATCAGCGAAAGTGCGCAGTGGTATCTGGAATACGAAAAAACGGGTATCGAGATTTCGTCCAATAACTTGGACAAATACTATGTGAACTTCTTGGGATCCAACTCGGATTCCACTGCGATGGCCGCGGGCGATTACGGATTCCAGTTTAAGCTGACGGGGCGTTCTGCTTTTGTTTGGGCAGAAATTCTGGATTCAACAAGGAACGTGGTGCACACGCTTTTGGATAGTGCGCTCATTTTGGCGACCGCGACAGACCAGTGGCAGACGCTTCGCTGGAATGGAGTCAGGGACGATTCGTTTGTTCAGGCTGGTTCATACAGCGTTCATATTCTTGTGAAAAATGACACAGGTGCGGTCGTCATTGATACGCTTTATCCGTTCGAAATGAAGCATGGCGAAAACATCAGGGAAGCTGCAAAAGATTCGAGCGGACGCACGGCTGAATTGACCATGCTAGAGGCTGCGCTGGATTCAAGCGGAAATTATCGCTATGTCGGAAAGCCAGACTACTTGCTGCGTACAAATGTTACCGCGACGACATTGCCAAAAGAAAGAAGAACCTTCAATTATGAATGGGATGTATACGGAACGCAGTACCCGATTGAATACATGAAAACCCGCCCGAGCCTTGGAATCAGAAGACACCGGGATGAATTCTGGGTGACTGTCGTGACGATGGTGATGAGTGAATCAAAAAAATATCAGATTACAGATGGTCCTTGGAATAAAAACCATTGTGTTCAACAAGACGATGTAAAAAAATACATGGGATATTGGTATAAATTGTCTGTTGAAAAAGTTCGTTTTTTAAAAGGTGAGAAATACAAAGAAATACCTGTTGACTTGAATGATACAAACGGGAACAAAACAATGGTTTATGGGTATACGCATAACTCTCATGATTCTGATCCTAATGATACCTTGCACAATTTGGTTGCTATAAAGGTTTTCCCCGCTAGTTCGTATGAATATATCTTAGGTGATTTGCATGGAAAGTCATATTTTGAGAATGCGGTATCTTCTAGTAAATATCAGTCAGCGGAAGACTTTCCGTGGGATTTGATCTACCAAAAGGGTTCATATATGGATTCAGATACGTCACGATTGTTGCATTGGTTTAACAACTGGGGCATGGCCTTGTATTATGAAGCAGTTAATACCGATTTTAAAATTCTTTCAAAATTGGATAGTTTGCAAAATACATTTGGTGATAAGTCATCAACTACGCCAGCCTGCACGCCTGATAGCGGCAATACTCTAACTGAGAATGAATCTAAATTTGTATGCGGACCAAAAACCGCAAAGGATGAAATTGATTCAGCTGTAATAGCGCAATTCAATCCACATGCATTCATGATGGATGTAAGGTTAGAGCCATTTGATGGTGATTCGATTTTTGTTAAGAAAAATTTCAATAAAGATCATTGCTCTGAAATGGACGGCTCCGGCACTGATATCAAGGTAAAATTTGTACTTTCAATCGATTCTAATTATTGGGAACCAAGTAATTGGGGTACAAACAATCTCGCCAATCGCTATGTCCGTTTTGATCCGCTGAACAAAACATTGTATGGCGAAGAAGGGTATGTGAAAAAATTGCATCATTTGGACTGGTTCGATTTTACCAATTTTTATGACGGTTCCAAATGGGTGAAAAATTCTGCGCTAAATAATGGACCGACCGTATTCGAGGCGCAGCGTTTATGGGTGTGGCCTGTTCCCGAAAATCCACTCATGTTTAATGATGAAATTGACACTTCAAGATTCCATAACGATCCTTCGGCTCATTACTATCCTTCTGTATATTCCTGGAGATTCTACCGCGGAAGCGACGATTTCACCTTCAAAGCGGAAACTAGAAAATCAGACGGTGAATTACGCTCCACATTTAGCAGCAATGATCCTGCAGCGACCAGTGGTAAAGACGAGATTATCAAAGAACTACCGATGCCTCATGGAATCTACTTCGATGTGGCTCCGATGATGAGCCTTGATACAGCAAAGATCGCCGTCATTATAAAGAATGCTAATACTTCAGTTTCCTATCCTCTTGGCGATAAGAATTGTAATGTGACTCCATCCGAAGGCTTTCGTTTTTATGGCTGTGACAAGCTGGTGTCGCATGTACATGAGAATAAAGATGATTGGACTGATGACTTGTGGGAAAATACATTCCTCATAGGCAGAAACGGATATTTCCGCAATCCGCTTACGGATGACAGTGCCACCCTTTATGCATTGACGAGCGTTAAGAATCCCCAGAAAGAATTTGATTTGAATAAAACATTGACAAAGCATGTTGACTCTGCTGACTGGAATCCGAAAAAATCCGCATGGAGTTTTGTGTTGAAACCGGATACGTCTTCCAGCGATTTCCTTTTTGGTCAAGCTATCTCGATCGGAGGCTATCGCCTGAAATCGAATCAGGATGATTCTCTTGGCTGGGAAATTGACACTACCAATGCTAATCTCAAAAAATTCACGGTTCAAAACAGAGGCAAACTCGATTCTGCGACTTTGGATTTTTACCGTTCCCGCGATTCGATTTTTACAACTCCAAAGAGTTTGAACAATGTAAATCTTGGCGATACGGTTCCGCTCGCTCGAGTTGTCGCACAGAGCTCTGCAACAAGGGACACAATTCTGTCTTCTATCTGGTCTAGAAATTTGTCGGCCACATCCGTCAATGTATACAAAAGAAAAATGCAGAACGATTTGAGACCGATTCAGCATCCCTATTTACGGGTTGCATACGATTCTTCTGCCAAGCAGTTTATCGTGAATCGCAATTCTACGGACATCTATGCAAATCGCGAAGACGAAATCGTCACGCTTCGCGGCAGCGTCCCATTCCCGGTAATGGACTGGAAAATTTCCTATGTGCAAAACGGGATGCGTTTCAAGGTTGCCGAAGGAAGGGACGAACCGATCGAAGGTTCCATGAATGTGAACAAACTTCATGGGAATACATCGTTCTTCCTGACTTACAAGGGTGTCGACAATTTCACCTATTACCGACAGCTGGATGTCCATATCGGAAACCAGGTCAAGGCGAGAACGAAGAGTTTGATCCAGTCCATGTATGGCAACGTGTCGGTCGCGTTTGACGAAAACGCCTGGGCAAATGATGCGGATGTCAATGTGCGCACCATGGATCCGAGCGAATGTTACGACTGCAGCCTGTTCCGAAACATGGCTCCCGTAGGGCCAGTGCTTGAAATGCAGCCATCGCATGTGTTTCCGGCAGGTCATGAACCGATCGTGACGATAGACATTTCCATGGCGACGCTGAAGGAAGCCAATGTTGATTATCGCAACCTGAAAATCTACAAGCTGGATGCAGTTAACAAAAAAATAATTCCGTTGGAACTTGTCGGACTTACAGGGCTTTTCAATTCTAACAAGAGCGAGTGCAAGGCTGCTGATTCGTCTAAGTGCACCTTCGTAAGGCTCTCCGCCAAAACGCCTACGTTCTCTGAATTTATCGTAATGGATTCGCTGAAGGCAGGAAGCGTTGTCGCCAAGGATTCCGTCGATGGAGTCGAACCGTTCTCCTGCGCGCAAATGGACGGTCTCTGGAACGATACGCTCTGGATGGGGACAATAAACGGTTGGCTTGAATACCCCTACCTGTGCAATGGAAAAAGCAATTACCTGTTGCAGCTCAGTTCAGCTGGCTACGTGTCGGCAGAACATCGAGGAGCGTCCTCAGCACCGATTGTGTGGCCTGCCAGAAATCCAGATTTAAACAAGGTTGATTCCGTATACCAGTCGACAATCGTATTCTATGGCATAGACGGAAATACGGAACAAAAGTTGGGCCCGGTAGTTCGTTTGGATTCTGTCGCACCCATCATTGAAAATGTGGAAATCGCTGAATCCGAAAGCGAGGACGGCTCGCGCATTATCCATGTCGAAGCAGACATTGACGAAACCGGCAGCGGCCTCGCGAAGACGACCGCGGAACTTTTCTTTGGCGGAAATCTCCTGCGAAGCGAAACCGCATTGAACAACGATGCTCCTGTATACGACTTCAAGTTGGAAAAAAGGACCTGTACAGCTGCGTTGGTTGCAAGGCGACAGTCAAGGTGATTGCCGAGGATCTTGGACACAATACAGACAATGTTGTAAAACAGACCGAAAAACTTTACCCGTTCCCGTCGACACTAGTCCTATGGTATCCGCTGGGCGAAGGCTCCGGAAACATCGGCTATGAGGTAATGACAAAGGACGAACCCAAGCGAATGCACATGGATCTCGCCTCCATCGCAAATCCATGGCATGCAAGCTATGGTGTGCGCCTGTACAAAGCGGCCGACTCCGCAAGCAGTAGATACAAACTCGCCGCGTTGGATTCGCTTCGTCCGTTCAGCTTCGAGCTCAATTACACTCCGGGCCATACCCAAAGGGCGGAGTGGTCCATTCTCAGTTTTGTAGGCGATAACGAATGGACATTTGGCCTAGGCACCTACAATCGTTACTTTATCAAAGTTCACTCAAAAATGTTCTACTTCAACGCCAAGCGAGACCCCGGCATATCGACCCACATCGTCGTTGTCGTCGATGGAAAAAATGCGAGCCTCTATAAAAATGGAAGCCACGTCGAAACGATAAAACTTGATGACGAACTGTATTATGGCGGAAACGGTAAACTCTCCATTGGTGCGCGCAACGGCGTAAACAGTGCCGTCGGAAACATTTCCAACTTGCGGCTCTATTCGTCCGCACTCACGGCAGCACAGGTTAAAAGCCTTTTCAGCGGATTGATTGGCGAAGACAACTTCAACATCAAAACGGTTCGCGCAGTCTCGATAGAAAACAGAAACGGCCTTGCTGTAGACCAGTCCTGCTCGGCACCGGGCAAAGCTTACCTGCATCAAGACACCTTTGACGACAGCGGGACGATGACATGGAATGTCGATGTAAACGCCGACAACTACGCGCTCTACCTGCTCCACCGAAATTACATTTCCGAGGAATCGAAGGTGGAAGTCCTTGTAGACGGAACATCCGTCGGCCTCTTCAAATTGACATCGACTGGATTATGGAAAAACGAACGAGTTCTAGATTTCAACCGCTATCTAACTGCAGGAACGCACGAAGTTACCATTCGACCTTTGGGCAATTTGGGCATAGCCGCATTGTCACTGGTAAGCACGAACGCTAATTTGGATGCAAGCCTTGTCAATTATGATGAATCCTCGTGGACAAATCCGGAACCGAAGGCGACAGTGCTCATGAAGTACGAACCCGTAGACGACAGAAAATGGGCGCAGGTCCGCTTTGACATCCGCAACATGACGGACAAGGCTTTGGAAAACGCTCGCATCCGCTACTACTACAAGGGCGAGGGCGAAAATGTGAATGCGGTGTCGTTCTATCCGGGGTCGCCCATGCGCGTGATCAACGACGCAGGTTCCGTGTTCTACGCTGAGCTTTCACTTACCGAGGCGATTGCGGCTTACAATTCCGCCTATTTCGGACAAGGTCCCTTGATCGGGCTTCACCGTCTGTCGTTGCCCAACAACCACTTCCCCTACTGGGAAATTTCTGACGACCCGAGCTACCTTGCCGAAGCGAAAACGGATTTTACGAACGCAACGGGAGTCGCCCTGCTGGATTCCGACGGAAACCTGTTGAACGAGTTCAGCTGCTATGACGAAGATGGCCCTATGCAAAAGGCGAAAGTCAAGGTTCGCGCCATGGCAAAGGACGTCGAACTCGGTTCACAAAGTGCAAGCAATGTGGCCGTGTATGTAGAAAACGTGGGCTCTACTCCAGTGGATAGCTTCGAAGTGCGCTACTATTTTAGGGATACCGCCGAAACAATCGCGGATATCCACTGGAACGAGTTTGCGGCAAGCAAAAACGCAAACGCGGGCGGCGATTTAAACTATATATCGTTCGTGTACAATGTTATCTTAAACCCAGGCGAAAAATCCGATTACGGAAACGGGGTGCAGTTCGCCCTGCATCACCCGGGCTGGACAAATGACTTTGACGCACACGACGACCCGTCCCATCACAACCTGAAAAGTAACGCAATGGCAGAAGCGGACTCCATCCTGATTCTGGATAAACTAGGAAACCTGCTTTGGGGAGGCGCCCCAGAGCCTTGCTTCAGCACCGGCTACGTAACCCATGAAACCTATGAAGAACTTGTCCACCGAGAAGGTGACGTCGTCTGTGTGAACATCGAAAAGAGCGACTACTACATTCTTGAAACGGTAAACGCCATCGGCATTCCACAAAAGACCCTGTACAAGGGAACTTGGGATGCCGGGGAACACTCGGTGACAGTCAACATGCACAGTATTCAGCCCTCCAGCTTTATAGTGCTGCGCAAGGGCTCGGAAATTCTCTCATGGAAACTTCTAAACTAAAAAATCACAAACAACAATGGATAACAAAATGAAATCCTTCAAATTTTTAACAATTCTTTCAGCGGCATTCATTGACTCTGTATTCACATCCTGCTCGGATAACAGTTCCTCCGCCGAGGGCGATTCCTTTGACGCTTCCGTCGTCTGCCCGGCCGATGGCCTGAATGCTTACGGCGAACCCAACCGTGGCACTTTTACAGATGCTCGCGATGGGCAAGTGTATAAATACACCACGATTGGAAATCAAGTCTGGATGGCGGAAAACTTGAAATTCGATGCGCCGTATAGCGTGTGCTATGAAAAGATTGAAGGATTCTGTGATACATTTGGCAAGTATTATTCGCTTCATGAAAATGGTGAAATTTTAGGATCCTTTGACCAGCAGCTTCTAGATACAATTTGTCCTGCGGGTTGGCATGTTCCTTCTGTCGATGAATGGACTGTGTTGAAGCAAACTCTCGGTGAAGGGGAAAAAACTGCTCTTAGATTGATATCTTCAATGAAAATAGATGAATTGTATGCTGGGGATACCACTTATCTTAATGAACGTTTAGGGTATTCAGTTGGAAGTTTTTTCACTCCCGGCACAGATGATTGCTCTTTTAACTCAATATTAGCAGGATCCCTTAATTCATATGGCGATATTGATGCTGGATTTGTAACGTCAAGATATTGGACTTCCTCGGCAAGAGATTTTTCGTCTTCTTATGGATTTTCTTTCAATAAATCGGGATTTTATTTACCTATGAATTTGGATAAAATGAGTATCCGTTGCATAAAGAATTAACATGAAAAAGATTTTTTTATTCGCAATAGCTTTTTTTACCCAGTTCACTTTTGCCCTGTCGTTAGACCAGGTAAGAGCAGATTTGAAAAAGAGTTGCCTTCCGCAAGATTCGATTGAAATGAATTTACGCGTTACGGTGAATGCTGCAGGTATTCACCAGCAAACAGAGATGTATATCGTAAATAAGGGTGCGAACAAAAGTTATACAGAAATCAAAAGTACTTTCTTGAATCAGCGCAGCATTGCAAACGGCAAAAAGATGAAAGTTGTCAATCTGAATACGAACAAAAGTCAAATTCTAGACTACGACGGAGAATCCTTGCGTTCCAATACCTACGCTAATTTCAACCCGTTCGATTCTGGAACATGGGACGCTCCGCAGTTCTATTCAGGAAACATTTACAAAATTCAAGGAACGCTTGGTACCATTTATTACAACAACAAGGCGAAACGCATTGAAAAAATCGAATCCGAAAAAGATGGCAAAAATACATTGACCACGTTTACCTACGATGCAAACAACCATTTAAAGAAAATGGTTGTATCCGTCATGGTAAATGGAGTTGAAAGCGTTGTGACATCAGAATTCTTGCGCTTGCAAAAATCGGATAAAGTGCCGGATTCTCTGTTTGACTTTTAATATTTCATAGTTAGAATCGCAGATTTTTCGCCAGCAATTCGAGTGTAAAATAAAATCGCTTCGTTTTTGCCTTTGGGGGAGAGGCGTTTGATTTCGGCTTCGGGGACGATTTCTACACCGCGTTTTTTGAGTGTGATTTTTCCGATATCAAATTCTTTGAGCAGTTTTTTGACTTTGCCGGTAGAAAGCGGAACGCTTCCTAGAACGCGGTAATTGTGAAAGGCGCTTGCGTCGAAAGGGGAATTACTTGTGACGTATGCGATGCCGTTTGAAATGAGATGTGCATCTGCGTTTTCTTTTTGGGCGATTTCCGCGAAGAGATGACTCCGGACGAGAACGGAAACGGGTTCGGCAAGAAATTGCGAAAGCGGTCCGATCGTAAGTTCTTTAGAGGAAGTTCCGACCCAACTTTTGGGGACGCTATTTTCGATGTAAACGGCTCGAGTTTTCCCCGGATTTTTTGTGAGTTCGCCGAAGAGAATCAAACATTCGCGACAATCATTTTTTGCACCGAGGTAAATAATTTCGCAGTCTGTGGGAAATTCGTTGGCGGGGTAACCGGGCGGAAGCTTTGCCATGCCGCCTTTGTAATCGCGGGCGATTTGAATGACTTCGGATAATGTCGGCGTTAACTCCGAAAAGTTGCGCTGATTATCGCCGTCTTTTTGCCTACGAGCGGGATCGATGGTGAAAAATTCTCCGCGGGATTTTAACTCACGAATATCTTCGCAGAGCGCTTCGCGCGGGCTTCCGAGTGCGCGAGTGTTGAAACGATACATTTGAACGCGTTCTTCGGACAAATCAATTCCGCGGACAGAAAGATTCTTCGGTAAGAAAAAACTATCTCCGCCCATACCGCAGCAAAGATCGTCTACACTCGTTGCTTTTTCAAAAAGTTCTGCTTTGTAGCGTCCGATATCGGCAGCCGTCGATTGTTCTAATGCGAGTTTATCGCAGGCGAGAATTGCATCGGTTTCAAATTTTTTTCGGTATTTCGGAACGAGTGCAATGTAATCCAAAATGGATCCGCGCAAATTTGCCCACGGACTTTTGGAAAGCATTTCGGCGAGTTTTAACACTTCGGTTTTCTTTTGAACCGCTTCGTTTACAAAGCGAATAAATTCCGCATCGTCAAACGGGAGAAACATTAAAGTTTTTTCCGCGCGATTTCGTAAAGGCCGAGGGAAAGGGCGACAGATGCGTTGTAAGACTGCGCTTCTGCGTTCATCGGAATGCGGAGAACGTCGGTGCATTGCTTCCGAATAAACGGCGGAAGGCCGACATCTTCTCCGCCGACGGCGAGGACGATTTGACTTCCGAACGCATAGTCCACGAGAGAAACATTTGTGTCGGCATCGAGCCCTAAAATTTGATAGCCGGCTTGTTTGAGTTCGCCGATGGTCTGCTCTAAATTATTCGGACGGCAAATGCGGAGTTTGTCAACGGCTCCGGTAGAAGCCCGCGTGACCGTTGGCGTAAGCCCGCACATTCCTTTCGACGGCATAAGAAAAATATCGGCACCGAGTCCGAGTGAAGAACGAATGCATGCGCCGAGATTTCTCGGGTCTTCAATGTTTGTTGCGATGACGACGAGCTTTGGCAAATTCTTTTCTTTTGCCGTGTAAAATTCTTCTTTGACATCGTCCCATTGCAGCAATTCTTTTTCGTTGCAAAGAGCGACGACGCCTTGATTCGGCACGGCGTAAGAATCCAAAATTCGCGCTTCAACTTGTTGCACGTGAATGCGATTTTTCTTGGCGATTTTTTGCAGCGCATACAGTTTTGGATTTCCCGAATTGTGACGGAAAAGAACGCGGTGCACTTTCATCGGCGAATTGTTCAAAAGTTCTGCGACTTCGCGGATGCCGCCGACAGCTGTCTGCGGGGCGCTTTCTTCGTCGCCCATCGCGATGTTAACTTGCGACGGACGTGGACGCGCTTCAAATTCGTTGTCACGGTCATCGCGGAAAGCGGGTCTTGTATCGCGGCTTTGACGGAATCCGCGGTCTTTACCGAAACGAGGAGAGCGACCGTAGCCAAAAGATTCCCGCGGCTTTTCAGAAAATGACGGTTCGTCATTTTGCGTTTCGCGGTTTGCATTAAACGGTTGCTTTTTCCACATGAGGAGTCTCCTTTTCCGGATCGTTTTTGACGGCTACAATATAGTTCATTGGAATGTCGTGTGGCATTAAAGGAATCGGATTTGTAGACACTTGAGCGCTGAAAGCGATTCCGCATTTTAATGTCTCGGGATGACGCGCAAGAAATCGGTCGTAGTAACCTTTGCCGTGTCCGTGACGTCCACCGTCCCAAGAAAATTGAACACCGGGAACGAGAGCAAAAGGAATTTTTCCCGAGTAAGCGGCGAGATTTTTTGCGGGCTCGTACACGTGAAAACGACCTTCCAAAAGTTCTGTTTTTAGATTGTGAATTTCGACAAATTCCATTTCGCCATCGGCAAATGTCCGCGGAAGAAGTAAGCGTCCTTCGCTTGCGAGCTCTTCTAAAAGCGGTAAAATATCGGGCTCATTTTGGAGCGGATAAAAGGCGGCAACTTTTTTCGCGGATTGATAAGGCGGAAAATTTTTCACCGCTTGCACAATCCAAGCGCTTTCTTTTTCGCGCATTTTTTCGGGAGAATTTTCTTCTAAAATCGCATCTTCCAAATCGAATTTCATCTTGAATAATTTTCCTTTGTAATGCTTGAATTTGGCGAAGGCTTTCCCCAAATTTTCGGGAGAAAAAAGGAGAAGCGCAAGCAAAAAAAGAAACGCATATTCGGCAAATCCAATTTCGGCGTTCATCGTTTTCTCCAGGCGAGATGATAGGTGAGAAGGCTCAATAAATATAAAAGGGAAAGGGGAATTGCCATCCAAAAAAGCGAGAGCAAATCCGGCGGCGTAAAGAAAGCCGAAAGAAATGCGATGAGAAATAAAATCAATCGAAAATGCCGCAGAAGAAAACGGCGATCCGCGATTCCGGTTTGCGCAAAAAACGCTGCGGCGACAGGCAGTTGAAAAAGAATGGCGAAGAGAATTTCAAAACGGAAAAGGAAAGAAACGTAAGAAGTCTGCGACCAAAGTTGCGTAATCGATTCCGAATAATTTGCGAGGAAATGAAAGAGAAGAGGAATGGCAAAAAAATAGGCGAACGCTCCGCCCGCAAAAAAAAGAATGCATGCGGCGAAAAATGCGAAAAGAAAAATGCGCCGATTATTTTGAACTGCGGGCGCACAGAACGCATAAAGATGATAAAGAAAAATCGGCGAAGTCAAAAGAATTGCGATTAAACTCGCGACGAGAAGACTCACCGAAATTCCTTCGGCGGGAGAAAGATTGACGAGATTAACAGCCGAAGAATTTTTTAATGGCAGTAAAATAAATGGCCAAAAAAAATCAAATGCATAAAAAGCAAAAACGGCGACAATCGCAAAAGAAATCGTGCAAATGAAAAGGCGAGTGCGAAGTTCCTGAAGATGTTCAGAAATCGTCATCTCGCTTTTTTCAATTTTTTTCATCGGAATTTTTCGCAGAAGAATCGCTTAAATTTTCTGCATTTTTGTTTGCCGAGTTTTCCGCTTTTTCGGAATCGAAAGAAGTCTTTTCGCCTTTTTCCGCTTTGCGAAATTCGCGGAGAGCTTTGCCGAGTGCCGCTCCGAGTTCGGGAATGCGACGTGCTCCGAGAAGAATGACGGCGAGTAAAATAAGCAATAAAATTTCGGGAATGCCAATTCTCATAAAATTTCCTCGGTAGCGGTTAATTTGGTATGAAGAATGCCGTTCCAAATCGAACGTTGCCAATGTAAAAAGTGAGCGGCTTCGTAGCGGTCATCCCAAGTGGAGCCTATCGGAGAAGCGAGTGCGATGAGCTGGGCGCGATTTGCGAGCATCGATTCGTCGAGATTCAATTCGGCTGCGCGTTCGTTGCGCCAAATTTTTAATGTGTCGATGAGTTCGCCATCGGGACTTGTGAGCGGAGGCGGTGCTTTGTGCTGCATTTCGGGCCATTCCGATTCGGGGATTTGCATCGCATTTTGAAGCATTTGCAAAAAGTCGCTGCGGCGTTCGCCCGTAAAATTCCGCGGTAATTTCGGGAGCGAATTTTCGCAGAGTTTTGGGAAAGAATAACTCGCCGAACGGACGATGGCAAGCATTAACTCGGTACCAAAAACTTTATACGGCGGACGATCTAATTTTTCCGCTTCATTTTCGCGCCACAGCCAAACTTGTTTGAGAATATTCAACGCTTTCGGCGGAAGACGGAACGAACCCGAAACGCGCCATGGATCCACTTCTTCTTTGACTTGTGTTGCGCGGAGAATTAAATCGTTGCACGATTCAATCATCCATTGAAATTTTCCTTGCGCTTGCAGTTGCTCGCCGAGACGCGCGCACAGTTCGTGCAAAAAGAATGTATCGTGAATGGCGTATTCGCACATGTCCGGCGGAAGCGGCCGTGTTGTCCAATCGGATTTTTGATTGTCTTTGGGAAGCTCTACGCCGAAATATTTTTTGACAAGACTTGCGTAACCGAGACCTTCTTCGCCGAGAAATTTTGCGGCGATCATCGTATCGAAAATGTGCTTCGGCGAAAATCGAAATGTGTGCCAAAGCATGCGCAAATCGTAATCCGCACCGTGGAAAATTAAAGTGTTCATCGCCTTCGTTTGAAAAATCGGGCGAATATCAATCGGTGCAAATGGATCGACAATGTAATGGTGTTCGCCGATTGTAATCTGAACTAAGCAGAGACGCACATTGTAATGATACATCGAATCGGCTTCGGTATCGACCGCTGCCATTTCATAGTGCGAAAGATCCTCCAGCAGAGCGCTCAAGGTTTCTTCGTCTTCTACGAGAATATACGGATCGTTTACCATTTGCCTTGTAATATAAATACTTCTGCGCAGAAAATTTTCCGCTTTTTATTTTTTATCCCGATTTTATGTTCACGGTGAGCGGTATCAACTTTGTTTTTTGGGGAAACTAAATGCGACGAAATTCTTTTTTCGTGGCGATAGCGTTCAAAAAATCTATATTGCAAGAATAATTTTTTCGGGTAAATTTGCCGATGAAAAGAAAAATGCAAAAGAATTCCATTCTTTCGAAAGCGGCTTGGAAAGCGTTCTGCTTCGCCGTGATTTTGGCATTTTTCGGTTGCCGCTCTTTAGAAACTTTGGGAAATGAAGCGTTAAATGTCGGCGATTACGACCGCGCAATTGCCGCATTTTCCAAAGCGTTAGACGAATTTCCAGCGGATAGAGATGCGCGTTATGGCATGGCGCTTGCGCGATTTGGCAAAGCGGAAGCCGGTGAAAAAATCGGCGAACATTCCGTGGAACTTTGGACGAAAACGGTTGCCGAATTTCGCATTTTAGAAAAAATCGATTCGTCGGCAGCAAAAGAAATGCATTCGTCTGCGCTCTTCTATTTAGCGCGCGCAAAAATTTCGGAAAATGAAAAAGCAAAAGTTCTCGGCATTTTGAATGAATCGTTAAAGCTCGATAGCGCAAACGATTTCAGCTGGAATTTAAAAGCGTTAGCGCTCCAAGGGGCGGGCGATAGAGAAAGCGCACAGAAAATTTTTACAGAAATTTTGAAAAGAAATGCGGCGTTTGCTCCGGCGTATTCGAATCTCGGAAGCCTTTATTGGGAAGACGGAAAAGTCGAAGATGCGTGGGACATTTGGTCGATGGGCGCAAAGCGTTTTCCGAAAAATCATGCGCTGCAATTTTGGACAAAAGTCGCCGAAGATAGTTTGAAATCTGCGGTGCTTTCGGGGAATTCTCATGAATGAAAATTTTGAAAATCGACTTTCGCATTTTCAAAAAGTGGGCGCGGGCAGTGAAGCGGTCGTTTACCGCGCACTTCTCGACGAAAAAATTCCTGTCGCATTTCGTTGGAATTTAGAAAGCGTTTCGGCGAAAAATGAAAGCGCAAAAATAGACGATGGCGAAGTGAAAAAGTTCGCGGGAATGGCGACGATTTTAGGCAAAGGAATTTTGAAAAATCGTCCGTTTTCTCTTGCGGAATATATCGTCGGAATTTCAAGTGCCGAAGCTTCGCCGATGCCGCCGAAAATCGCGGTGAAAATGCTTCGCAAACTTTGCGGAAATCTTTCGGTGATGGCGGATGCCGAAATTTTTCACGGGGATTTAAGCCCCGAAAATGTGCTCATCGATGAAAAAGAAAATCCAGTTCTTATCGACTTCGGTTCGTCTTGCGTCGGAACGCCGCGCTTCATTTCTCCCGAATGTTTGGAAGGAAATGCAGCGACAGAAAAAAGTGAAATTTTTAGTTTGGGCGCGCTGTTATATTTTTGGATTTCGGGTGAACCGCTTTTTGGTGGAGACAGTTTAAACGCGATTGAAAATTCCATTTTCCAAGTGGATGATTACGACGAAACTTTGTGCTTGCGCAGCCTCGGAAAATTGCCGATTGAAATTATCCAAAAATTAGAACCGCTTTGGAAAGGAACTCTCCGCCGCGATGCAAACGATCGCTTTGAAGATTTAGATGAATTAGACGAATGTTTAGAAATCGCCGAAAGCGAACTTTCTCTCGACGATTCGCCTTTGAGCGCTCAGCAAGAATTGATTTGGAAAAATCATCTTGCGCTTTCGATTCGGGAACACGAAACGGGAGTTCGTCATGCGCCCGAAGAATTTCTTTTTGCTGAAACACAAAAATCGGGAACTTTTATTCCGAAGTTTTTCAAAAAGTGCTTTTCAAATGGGAACTTTTTTCCCATTCTCGGTATTTTTCTCTTTATTTTTATTCTTCTCAGTTTTATATTCTTCTTGAAGACAAATTCTCCGGATGTGGAAACCGTCGGAAAATCCATGCTCAAAAAAACGCGTTCGCTCGAAAGTGAAGAAAGCGTGGAAAATGATTCGGCAGTTTCTGTCCGCGGAATGATGACGGATGCAGATTCTAATTCTGCAGACGAATAAAGGAGAATTATGAATCAAGAATCGATGCAAGCGTCGGCAGAATTGCTCGACATGTTGATGCAACTTTTGGATGAATCGACTCCGCAAGAATTGCTTCCGCGCATTGCGAAAGTTGCGTGTCAAGTTTTGCATGCGGATTCTGCGGTTTTAGAAATTCCCGCGGAACTTGCGGATGAACCGTTTCGTTTTGCGTATCCGGCATCGGTTGCGATTTCATCGAGTGCGGTGCGCCGCGCCCGCGAAGAAAAAACAGCGGTGCTTTGGAATCAAGCGGATGGCGATGTGGATATTTCAAAATCCATCGTCAAAAATAAACTTACAAGTATTATGGTCGCTCCGTTTCGGACGCCTTCGGCCAATGTCGTTTCGGGATTTTTGTATTTGCAACGCGAAGCCCGCAAAGAACCGTTTACGGAAATGGAGAAAAAACTTTTTGATCAATTCGTTCACGTTTCCGAAAAAATTGCATTCTCCGCTTATAATCGTCAAAGCGATAGGGAATCGTTAGATGCGCTTCGCGGCATTACCCGCAAAGGCGCAATTGTTTATTCGTCCGAATCGATGGCGAAGATGATTGCGAAAGCCGAAAAATTTTTAGCGTTGCCTGCGCCGATTATTATCCGCGGCGAAACGGGAACGGGAAAAGAAGTGCTCGCCCGTTGGATTCACAGCCAAAGTCCGCGGGCAGAAAAACCGTTTGTCGCCATTAACTGCGGAGCGATTCCGGAAAATTTAATGGAATCGATTTTGTTTGGGCATGTGAAAGGCTCGTTTACGGGAGCTATCGATACGCGAAAAGGCGTTTTCGAAGAAGCCGAAGGCGGGACGCTTTTTCTCGATGAAATCGGCGAACTTCCGCTGACGATGCAAGTGAAACTTCTCCGCGTTTTGCAAGAGCATCACATTACACGTGTCGGCGATAACCGTGAAATTCCGGTGAATGTGCGAATCATTTCGGCAACTCATGTGAATTTGGAAAAAGCGATTGAAGAACATCGCTTCCGCGAAGATTTGTATTATCGCATTCAAGTGATGTCCCTTGATTTGCCACCGCTTCGAGAACGCGGACAAGATGTGCTTTTGCTCGCCGAAGATTTTGCAAAACATTATGCGCAAGAATATGGCCTTGGACGTTTTCATTTTTCACGCGCCGCCGAAAAAGCGCTGCTCGCGTATTCGTTCCCCGGCAATGTACGCGAACTCGAAAATAAAGTGCAAAAGGCTTTGGTCCAGGCCGAAAAATGCATTATCCAGCCGAAGGATTTAGAGCTCGATGTGCTCCGCGAAAAAGTGAAAGAATCTCCGCGAACTCTCAAAGAATCCCGCGAAATTTCGGACCGAGCTGTCATCGATTCTGCGCTTCGTGATGCCAATGGCAACTTAACTTTAGCCGCAACGATTTTAGGAGTCGATCGCAAAGTCCTCCGCGAAATCATGGAAAGGCTGAATATGAAAAAAGAAGAATACAAGAAAATGAGAAATTAGGAATGTAGATGATGGCGACGAAAATTGTAGTGAATTGAAATTCTTCAACGATAAATTGGGTTGCAAAATACTATATGGCAAAAACAAAGAAAATGTGAGAGAAAAGAAAAATGATTTGGAAAAATTTTAGTTGTTAATAGACTTGATAATTTATCCATAAAACATTTTCCCGTGGCGGCCTTCTTCTTTGGAATCGAACTTACTTTTAGTTTGTATAAGCGGTGGTGCGCTTATGAAGGAGTCAAAATGGGATGGTTTAAAAGTTTGGGAATTTCCCTGGCTTGTTTTTGTGTTGCAAATGCGGCGACGGTTTCAAATCCGATTATTTGGGCAGATGTTCCCGATGTATCGACGACGCGCGTGGACGATACTTATTACATGGTTTCGACGACGATGCATTTTGCGCCCGGCGTCCCAGTGATGAAATCGACGGATTTAGCGAATTGGCGCACGGTCGGCTATGCGTATCAGACTTTAACGAATAACGATAATCAGAATTTAGAGAACGGAAAAGACGCCTACGGAAAAGGTTCGTGGGCTTCGAGCATTCGGTATCACAAGGGATTTTTTTATGTTCTCACGCCATCTTATACGACAGGGAAAACGCACCTTTATAAAACCGATGACGTCGAAAGCGGTAACTGGAGCGAAGTGCAACTTCCGTTTTATCACGATCCATCGCTTTTTTTTGATGATGACGGCTCTGTCTTTGTGATTTATGGCGGCGGAGAAATTAGCTATGTTGAATTAAATTCCGATGCATCGGGAGTGAAACAAGGCGGAAGAAGCGGAAAATTAAACGGCGTCAATGCCGAAACGGCGGCGGGCACGAGCAATTTTATCGTCAAGCAAGAAGGTTCGCAAATGTTCAAAGTGAACGGCGAATATTACTTGTTTACGATTTCTTGGCCGAGCGGAAAATGCAGAACCGAATTGGTGTATCGTTCGAAAACTTTGCTCGGCGAATACACGGGAAAAATTTTCCTGCAAAATAATGGAGTGGCTCAAGGCGGCATTTTTGATACTCCCGAAGGAAACTGGTATGCGATGCTTTTCCGCGATTCGGGACCTGTCGGACGCATTCCATATTTGGTGCCGATGAAATGGGAAAATGGTTGGCCCGTTGCCGAGAATGGAAGCGCTCCTGAAACGTTGAATTTGCCAAACGAAACGGCTGTCGGTTATAACTTAGTCACGTCGGATGATTTTACTTCGGATGCTTTGGCTTTAGAATGGCAATGGAATCACAATCCCGATAATAAAAATTGGTCGTTAAAAGCAAATCCGGGAAATTTACGCATTACGACGAGCCGCGTCGATTCTCGCATTGTGACGGCAAAAAATACTCTCACGCAGCGCACCTTTGGCCCGAAATGTTCGGGGCGAATTTTACTCGATGGAGCGCACATGAAAGACGGCGATATTGCAGGGCTTGTGGCGCTTCAAGATAAGAAAGGATTTGTCGGACTCACGAAAGAAAATGGAAATTATAAAGTCGTGATGTTTGAAGGCGATAAAGATTCGGAATCGCAGAAAGCGTCTGCACCATTTGCAAGTTCAAAAATTTATTTGCGAATCGATTTTGATTTGCCGCGCGATAAAGGAACGGCTTCATTTTATTACAGCGAAAATGGAAATTCTTGGACGAAAATCGGTTCGGATGTATCGCTCGAATATTCGCTTGGAATGTTTGTCGGTTACCGCTTTGGGCTTTTCAATTATGCGACGAAAACGGCGGGCGGTTACGTCGATTTTGATTGGTTTAAAATCGGGCGCAATGTAAGTGAAGAAATTTATCTCGATGATGAAGAACCGATTCCGCAGACAGCGCATAATGCGACTCAGACTCCGTGGGCAATTCCGGGGAAAATTGAAATGGAAGACTTTGACGATCCGGGCAAAGGAAAGGACGCGCAGTCTTACAGCGAAAGCGACGCAGAAAACCATGGCGATAGCGATTACCGCGAAGGCACAGGCGTCGACCTTTACAAAAAGGCGACGGGCATTATCGTGGGTTACAACGCCGAAGGCGAATGGCTCGAATACACAGTGAATGTGAAAAAGGCGGGCGACTATACGCTCTTTGTGGCGGTTGCTGCGGCGGGCTCCACTTCGAGTTTCAAATTTTCTCTCGACAGCGATGATATTACCGAAGAAATTGCGGTTCCCGCTGCGAAAGAAGGCGAAGAAAATTACGATGAGTACAACAAAGTCAAAGCGAATGTGACTCTCCCCGAAGGAATTCATATTTTGCGTTTTACGGTGATGGGCGCGTGGCTTGATATTGACTACATCACATTCGTCTCGGGAAAGGATGCGGTAGATCCAGAACCGATTGAAAAACCTTCTGCGATTGCAAAAATTCACATGCAAGCAACTGGCGTGCAAAAATATCGCGTGTTCAGCCTGAATGGAAACTTGTTAGGAACGATTTTCAGCGATGGCGTAAACCTTGTGCAGTCGACTCGCAATCTTGTAGGTGAACGTGGCGTTTACATTGTCAAGCCTTCGCGCGGAGGCATGTTGCAGAGGATTACCATTTCAAAATAATGGGTTGTTTTGAAAGGCGAGGTTTCTCGATGAAAAGAAAATTTGTACAAAATAAATGGAATTGGACCAGTGCGATTCTATTGTCGTTAGGGATAACTGCAGAGACAAATGCAAATCCCGATAGTCTCGTGCTGACGCCGCCGATGGGTTGGAACAGCTGGAATATTTTTCACGAAAACATCAACGAAAATCAGATTAAGGAAATCGCCGATGCGATGGTTTCTTCGGGTATGCGCGATGCGGGATACATTTATATAAATCTCGACGATAACTGGATGGATACCAAGCGCGATGCAAACGGTGCGCTCACGCACAATCCGAAAACGTTTCCGAGTGGCATGAAATGAGTGTGCACCGCTTCGCGGTGTTCCGCCTTTGTGAAAAAAGCGCGATGGCAAAAAAGAAAACCGCAGAAAAACCATCTGCGGAATTGAAAGAAGCCGAAGAAATCGGACGAAAATTAGCAAGAGCAATAAAAGGAGAAGTATTTGGCGTGTAAAAAGATTATTCAAACCAAAATAAAAAGCAGCAAAAATGCTGCGATTTATTTTTTATAAAAGAAGTCTTTTAAAGTTTGCTTAGAATCAAATTCTTTCTTTTTTCTCTCTTTACGAATTTTAACCGAGGACGTTCTCCAAGCGTGAATAATCATACCAATAAACACAATCCAAATCGCCATAAAAAACGGACTACCGCTAAACGGTGCTCCAAAAAGGAAAGCAATAATAAAAAAGACGAAAATCACGCCTAAAACAAGATTAACCCCGGAAAGAATTCCGCCAAATAGCATGTCTAGAAAAGGAAATTTCATAATCTAGCCTCCGAGTTCATGATTTTACATTATCAAAATAAATTAAAATTTGAACAAAAATGTTACTAAAAATCAGGAAGATTTTCAATTCTGTGGTAGCTTTTTTTGTCGGCGTTTAGGGCTAGGAAAATGGCGGATTCGCCGAGGGCGAGCATGATGAATTTCGGCGTGAGAATGCGCAGATATTTGTTGATTTGCACTTGCAATAAAGCGGGCGAATCGACTCCGGGGCGTTTGCATTCGACGAGAAGCCAAGGCTCTTGAACGGATGCGCCGGCGCGGAAATTGTGCACTAAAATATCGACGCGGTCTGCGTTATTCGGGACGATATTGCGCAACGCAAATTCGGTCTCGAGAAGATGCGCGGGAACTTTTTTTTCGCGGAGAAGCCAATCGACGACTTTTTGCCGAATCGCTTCTTCGGGAGTCGCTTTGATTTCTTTTTTGCGGGAAATGTCGAAGAAAGAATCGCTCACAGAATCTTGTAAAAATTAGAGGAAAAAATGTGCGATAAGGAAAAGGCAAATGCCCGAATAAATGCCGCCGAGAATGTCGTCGGCCATCACTCCCCAAGCCCGCGGCAATTTTTCGAGTTGATGAATGCCGAGCGGTTTTAAAATATCGAAGAATCGGAAAAATCCAAACCCGAGAGCGATCATCCACGGATTTGCGGTGAGCGCTTCGGGCGGAAGAAATGCGAACGCCGTAAAAATTCCTGCGGCTTCATCGATGACAATCCAGCCCGGATCTTCGGTTTGCGTATCTTTCATCGCTTTATTCACAAAGGGAATGGCGACGAAAAATGTGATCGCTGCGAGAAGCGCAAAGCATCCCGAAAAGCTGACTTGTAAAAGCGGCCAAGAAAGAATGGCGGCAAGTAAACTGCCAAAAGTTCCAGGCGCTTTTTTCGCAAGACCTGAGCCGAAAAAGGTGACGACGAGCAGAGTGAATTTATCGGTTTTATGCATTATTTTTCACGGAGCGGATACGATGTGAACGGCGGAATATGGAATTCTTCTTTCAAATCGTCCCAGCGGATTAAACGATTTTTCCAAATGTATTTGCGGTAAAGTCGGCGGGCAACGCGGCTTGTGATTTCGTAAGGAATCGTGTGATGCGCTTCGGCGACTGCTTCCATCGAAATGCGGGCATCGGCTGCTCCATCGACGACTTCGACGGTTTCGCCAATTTGCACATCGGGAATGCGGCTTACATCGACCATCGTCGCATCCATGCAGACGCGGCCGAGAATGGGGCAAAGTTGATTGCGGATGAGAACGTAACCGTTGTTGTATTCGCCGCGGAGATAACCGTCGCCGTAACCGATTGCGATTGTCGCGACTTTCGTCGGCTGTTGCGCAACCCAATATTGTCCATAAGAAACGCCTTCGCCGGTGGGCACTTCGTGAATGTTTCGAATCGTCGATTTAATCGTCATGACCGGCTTTAATTCCGGATATTCAAATCCTTCGGGCGGCGTTGCTCCCATCGGATTGTACCCGTAGAGAACAAGTCCCGGACGCACCATATCAAAATGGCTTTCGGGGTGACGTAATGTGCCTGCGGAACTTGAGCAGTGGCAAATCTGCGGACGAATGCCTTCGTTGGCGAGAAGTTCGACGAGATTTGAGAAACGGTCAATTTGACGCTGCGTGCTGATGTTGGAATTTTTATCGAGCATATCGGCGGTCGCAAGATGCGTAAACATACCGTCCACATGCAAATGCTTCAAAGTCAAAATTTGGCGAATCGTATCGAAATCGTCAAAGCGGATACCGAAGCGGTGCATGCCCGTGTTAATGGCGAGATGCGCATTGCAGGAAAGTCCGTTTTCTTCTAAGTATTTGTCAAAGGCGAGCGCGGTTTTTAAATCCGAGAGCGCAGACGTAAGTTGAAATTCGACGAGGTACGGAAAATCGGCGGGAATGCAAGGACCGAGAACAAGAATCGGTAGGTCCATGCCATATTGGCGTAAAAGCATCCCTTCGGAAAGGTGAGCGACTCCTAAAAAGTCGGCGCCGGCGAATTTTGCAGCATAAGCACAAGCGAGAGAGCCGTGGCCGTAACTATCGGCTTTGACCGGCAGTAAAATTTTTGTGCTCTTGGGAATGGATTTGCGGACAAATTGAATGTTGCTCGCGAGGGCGTCCAAATTGATTTCAATCCAGTTCGGGCGTGTAATAAGATTCAAATCGGGAGGAAGCTTAGATAAATTCATGGTTTAAATATAGCATCGCATTATCAAAATGGCTGAAGAAAAATGCGGTAATTTGTTGAAAATCAAAGACTTATAAATTCTAGGTCTGAAAATCTCTAGCCGATGAAAAATTGAGCTTGGATAAATTATCCATAGAAGTTTTTGTTCTGCGGGCATTTCTTCCTTTGCGAGAAATAAATTCCATAGAAAAAGGATTGGACGTATGAAAAAAATTTTCGCATTAGCAGTTCTTGCAGCATTTGTAACGCCGACTTTGGCGGCTTTTGCCGATGGCGGGGCAAAATTTGTCGGAAATATTACGACGAACGGTCAAATCCGTGAGGATATGGGCACATATTGGAATCAAATTACTCCTGAAAACGGATGCAAATGGGGCTCAATTCATTCGCTTTCGAACGGAAATTCGGGTACGAGTAAATTCGCTTGGGATAATTACGACAAATGCGAAAGTGCGTATAATTGGGCAAAAGAAAAACCGGGCGAACGCCATTTCAAATTTCACGCTCTCGTTTGGGGTTCGCAATATCCGAACTTTTTGTGCAAAAAGAAAAATCCGAGCATCACCGTGGAACTCACTAAAAAATACATCACCGAATGGTTTGATGCCGTCGCCGAAAAATTTCCCGATTTGGAATATATCGACGTCGTAAACGAAGCGATTTGGGCGGGCGATAATTATCACTCAGGCTACGGAAAGCCTGCTGCAGGCGCAAACGGCATTAGCACGGACGATACCGAATGCGGTGGCTCTTATATTATCGAAGCTTTGGGCGGCGATTCCATCGTCAACGGAAAGCACCAATATAATTTCATCACGAACGCATTTAAAATGGCGCGCGAACGTTGGCCAAAAGCGGTTTTAATTTACAACGATTACAACACATTGACTTGGCAAAAGAAAGAAGGCATTGAACTTGTTCAAACGATTGTGAAAAACGGCGCACCTGTCGATGCTTACGGTCAACAATCGCACGATTGCAAAGGCATGAGCAAAGCGGACTTCGAAAAAAATCTGACGGAAATTCACCAACAGACGGGTCTTCCGTTAATTATTTCGGAATACGATATCGGCGAAGAGGATGACCAAAAACAGAAAGAAGATTTCGCCAATCAAATTCCTTTCATGTGGGAAACGGAATGGATTGCGGGCATTACTTTGTGGGGTTACATCGACGGCGCAACTTGGGCAAATAATACGGGAATTATTAAAGATGGCAAAGATCGCGCATCGATGACTTGGCTCAAAGAATATTTTGCAAAAAATGTGAGCAAAGGAAAAAATACAACGGGATTAGGTGCGGGCGCCGCTGTGGAACCCGAACCGCAGACGCCGTTTAAAGGCACTGCATTTAAGATTCCCGGAAAAATTGAAGCTGAAGATTTTGATATTCCGGGCGTTGGAACGGGTAACGATTCGTACAGCGATGATTCGGAAAATCACGGCGATTCCGATTACCGGAAAGAAACGACGGTGGATTTATACAAAAAGGCAACCGGTGTCGTTGTCGGCTATAACTCCGAAGGCAACTGGCTTGAATATTCCGTCGATGTAGAAGAAGCGGGCGATTACACATTCTTTGCGGCAGTGGCTGCGGCAAATGACGGCCCGAGTTTCCAAATGGCATTAGACGGAAAAGCGTTAACCAATACGATTCAAGTTCCCAAGGCGACTGCGGGCGAAGAAAATTACGAAGACTACAACAAAGTTTCTGCGAATGTGACATTGCCCGCGGGCAAGCATATTTTACGGCTCAGCGTCATCAGTCCTTGGTTTGACATCGATTACTTTACATTTGTCAAAGGAAAAGATGCGACGGATCCAGAACCGATTCAAAAGGATACGACGGAAACGAAGAAAGATTCGACGACTGCAATTTTCCGCCGCGGCAGTGTGACGAAATCCGGCGCAATTCATTTGTACAGAATTCAAAAATTGTACGATTTGAAAGGTCGCGTCGTCCGTAGCAAACGCTAAATTTCTCTCTTAACAAAACTCCAATCTCATTACTCACACAAAAACTTCGCGGCGAATGCGGCGGAGTTTTTCTCATTTTCGTATTTCGGGCTTTTGCGTTTTGCGCGTCGCCGGTAAATTTTTTATTTTTACAGCGGAATTTTAAAAGGACAAATCATGAAAGTTTCTTTGAATTGGCTTCGCCGTCACGTGGATCTTCCGGAAAGTGCAGAAGATGTTGCAAAAGCATTAACTTCGATTGGTCTTGAAGTCGAAGGAATGGAAGAACCTGCGAAGCAATATGAAAAACTCGTCGTCGCAAAAGTTCTCACTTGTGAAGCGCATCCCGATAGCGATCATTTGCACATTACTACGGTGAACGATGGCAAGGAAACGTTGCAAGTTGTCTGCGGAGCGCCGAATGTTGCCGCGGGACAAACGGTGGTTTTGGCGCCGATCGGTGCAGAACTTCCTCTCCCCGATGGCAAGTCGCTCAAGATGAAAAAATCGAAAATCCGTGGCGTCGAAAGCTTCGGGATGATTTGCGCCGAAGATGAAATTGGACTTTCGGACGATCATGGTGGCATCATGGTCTTAGACGATTCAATTCCTGCGGGAACGCCGTTTATTTCTCTCGGACTTTACGATGCGACTTTTGAATTGAATGTTACGCCGAACCGTCCCGATGCACTTTCGCATCGCGGAGTTGCGCGTGAACTCGCTGCAAAATTTAACCGCCCGTTAAAGCCTCTCGCTTTTGAATTGAAAGAAGATAATTCCGCAGAAGCTTCGTCAAAAATCAAACTCACCGTAGAACCGGGCGCAGGTTGTTCGCGTTACGTCGGCCGCGTCATCGAAGATGTTCAGGTTGGACCTTCGCCGAGTTGGCTCGCACGCCTTCTCAAATCGGTGGGATTAAACAGCGTCAACAATGTCGTCGATGTGACGAATTTTGTGCTGATGGATGTGGGACAACCGCTCCATAGTTTTGATATGGCGAAACTTTCGGGCGCAGAAGTTGTCGTGCGCAAAGCAAGAGCTGGCGAAAAAATTGAAACCCTCGATCACAAAGAACATGAACTGACGACGGCGGATCTCGTGATTTGCGATGGCGATAAACCTTCTTGCGTTGCCGGTGTGATGGGCGGCGTCGAAAGTGAAATCACCGAAACGACGACGAAAGTTTTCCTCGAAAGCGCTTGGTTTAATCCGACTGTCGTGCGCAAACAAGCGCATCGCCTTTGCACTTCGACCGATTCCAGTTACCGCTTTGAACGCGGCATTGATTATTCGATGCAGCGCGAAGCTGACGATTACGCTTGCGCTTTAATTCAGCAAGTGGCCGGCGGTAAAGTGTTAAAAGGAACAGTGGAATATACCGGCGACGATCACCAGAAAAAGCCGTGGGTAGTAAGCCTCCGCGCTTCTCGTGTGACGAAAGTTTTGGGAATTACTCTCCCCGAAGAAGATATCATCCGTTACTTGACGGGCATCGGGCTCAAGCATCTCGGTGAAATGAATTTTGAAATTCCGCCGTTCCGTCCGGATCTCGAACGCGAAGTGGATTTGATTGAAGATGTCGCACGCCTTGTCGGCTTTGACAATATTCCTTACGATGTTCCGTCGTTCAAAATTAAGCCGAACGATCTCCCGGCCGAAGAAATTCTCGGACGTAAAATTCGTTATGCGCTTTCGGCTCTTGGTTTGCACGAATGCATTTCGCTTCGTTTTACGAGCGCTGCAAATACCGCAAAAGTTTTTGGCGAACCGGGCGATGATCCGCGCAGCAAGCCGGCAAAACTTTTGAACGCTCTTTCCGAAGAACTCGGCTGCGTTCCGACTTCTCTCATTCCGATTCTTCTCAAATCGGTGGCTGACAATGAAAAAAATCGCCCCGGTTCTGTGCGCCTTTTTGAAAACGGCAAAGCGCAATTTAAGAACGCCACTCGCCAAGATGACCGCGATCCGGGCTTTACCGAAAAGCCTGTTTTGTGCGCAGTCATCGCGGGCCATTACAAGATGGAAGCGCTCGATGATAAACCGCGCGAAGTCGAATTTGCAGACATTAAAGGTCTTGCCATTTCGCTCTTTAAGCGTCTCGGTTTGACGGTAGAAATTCGCGCAGCCGAAAAGCCCGAAGTCTTCTTGCACCCGGGAAAGCAAGCGGTAATCGTCTGCGGCAATTCCGTTCTCGGAAGCATCGGCGTTTTACATCCGGCGGTGCAGAAAGCGTTTGACATTAGCTACGCGACTGCGCTCTTCGAAGTCGATTTGGAAAAAGTTTTGAAGGCGACCGAAAAGAAGGTCATCTTTACGCCGTTCAGCCGCCAAGGATTTATGACCCGCGACATTTCGATGATGGTCGCAGAACGCATGACGAATGAAGCGATTTTGCAAAAATTGAATGCGTTCAAAGTCAAGAATTTGGCGAAGATTGAACTCAAGAGCGTTTACCAAGGTGCAGGCGTTCAACCGGGCGAAAAGAATATGGTTTACACGTTCACTTATCAGTCGATGACAGAAACCCTCACCGACGAAACCGTGAACAAGGCGCACGATAAGCTCCGCGAAAAACTTTCTGCGGATTCGGAAATCACTTTGCGTTAAGCGTAAAGAAGGCGAAGAAGATGGCTTATATCGCAATGGCACGCAAATGGCGGCCGAAATCGTTCAACGATTTGGTCGGTCAAGAGCATATTGCAAAGACGATCGAAAATGCAATTTCGGGCGGACGTTTGCATCACGCATTTCTCTTTACGGGAACGCGCGGCGTGGGTAAAACGACATCGGCTCGTATTCTTGCGCGGACATTAAATTGCACGGGCGGAAATCCGCTAGTTCCTTGTGGCAAATGCAAAAGCTGCTTGGACATCGAAAGCGGTCATCCGATGGATGTGATTGAAATCGATGCAGCTTCTAATACTGGCGTAGACAATATCCGCGATCTCTTGGAACAAACGCAGTACACGCCGATGATCGGCAAGTACAAAGTTTTCGTCATCGACGAAGTGCACATGCTTTCGAAGGGAGCGTTTAATGCGCTTTTGAAAACTCTCGAAGAACCGCCTCCGCATGTGATTTTCATCTTTGCGACGACCGAAGTCAATAAAGTTCCGCAGACGATTCTTTCTCGTGTGCAACGTTTTGATTTCAAACGCCTTTCGACAAAGCAAATCACCGGTCGCTTAAAATATATCTGCGAGCAAGAAGGCATTTCAACCGACGCTGAAGCTCTCGGGATGATCGCCGAAAAAGCGGACGGTTCGATGCGCGATGCGCTCACGTTCTTTGATCAGGCTTACGCATTTACCGGAAACGATATGAACGCCGAATCGGTGCGTTCTGTTCTCGGAATTCCGCCAAACGAATTGTATTTTTCTCTTCTCGAATCCATTGAAAATCACGATATCAAAGGAACATTTGCTGTCATCGAAAAAGCTTCGGAAACGGGAGTGGAATTTGCGCCACTTCTCGATGGATTTGCCAAATTTATCCGCAATAAATTATACGTTAAAGTCGGCGGTATTTCGGCGGAATCTCTCAACATTTCGGATGCGCTTTTCGGAAAATTGGAAAGCGCTTCGCCCAATCTTTCAAACGGCGATTTGCTTCGAATTGCTCGCATTTTAACCGATTTGCAAGGGAACATTCGGCGCAGTGCAAATCCGCGACTTTTGGTGGAATCGGCATTTGCGCGGATGGCTTACTTAGACCGCGTTGTCGATTTGAAACGGGCCTTGGCAGCGATTAACGACCCTGCTTCTCAGGGCGCAAAAAAAAAATTAGCTGAACCGAATTTTTCGGCTCCTGCGCCAGTTGCAGCTTCTACGCCTGCGGCGCCTTCCGCTAATTTTTCAAGTTCAACGGCGTCATTGTCTTCGAATTCACCTTCTGCGCCGGCGGATAATTCTCCGTTTGCGATTGATTTTGATGCGCCTCTCGGCGGAAATTCTTCGCCAAAAAATCCTGCGCCCGAACCGCAAACGCCGCCCGCAGAACCAGAACCGCCGATGGATGACGTGGGAATGTCTATCGATTTTGGCGGCGGCGATTTTATCCCCGAACCCGAAGAACACGCTAATTTGGATAATTTCGGTGCAGAAATGGATGCACCGCGGCAATATACGCGCTACGATGTTTGCAATGCGTGGCAAGAATTGGTCCGCAGCAGTTTTTCGCGCGAACTCGGATTTTTTGCGACGAGCCTCAACGGCTCATATTTGGAACACGGCGATTTTAACGAAAATCCGTATCGTTTGAAAGTCGTTTATCCCGCTTCGTTTAAGTGGGGCTACGATCAAATGATGAGCCGCGAAGATTACCGCAACCGTTTGGAAACGATTCTCGAAGATCGATTGCAGACAAAAGTGGTCGTCTCGTATGAACTTCTCGAGCCGAAGCCGGGCGAAGAAATTTCGTCAGTGCCCTTAACACCATGGGAAACCGATTTGCAAAAAGAACCGGTGCTTGCGCAATTTGCGGAACGCTTTATGGCGGAGCTCATTTCGACGCGTTCTGCGCCGCGGAATGCCGGAAACACGGACGATTGCAGCGATCAATGCGCTACGACTCCCGAAGAATAAATTTTCAATTCAAAACCAAAGGAACACGTTATGAACATGCAAAAAATGTTGAAGGATTTGCAGAAAATGCAATCGAAAATGGTCAAAGCTCAAAGCGAACTTCAAGCGCAAAGCTTTGAAGCCGAAGCGGGCGGCGGCATGGTGAAAGTCGTCTTGAATGGTCAAGGCATTATGACTTCGATTAAAATCAATCCGGATGCAGTCGATAAAGATGACGTGGAAGCTCTCGAAGATTTGGTGATGGCTGCGGTCAATTCTGCGGTCAAGAAAAAAGATGACCAATCGAAAGCGAGCATGGAAGAATTGATTCCTGCGGGCATGAAAATCCCTGGACTTATGTAAATTCATTTGAAAAAAAAGCGCAGCTTTGCTGCGCTTTTTTGATGAACTTTTTTAATAAGCCCCGTCGCTTTTGAAAACCGCTTTAAAGGTCTTGGCGACGAGCTGTAAGTCGGTGCCGAAATTTCCGTGTCGCACGTACTTGTTGTCGAGACGCATCCAATCTTCGAATCCGATGTCGCTGCGCCCGCTGACTTGCCAGAAGCAAGTGAGTCCCGGGATGACGGAAAGACGCATCTTGTGCCACGGCAAATATTCTTTGACTTCGGACGGAAGCGGGGGACGCGGTCCCACGACTGACATATCGCCCATGAGAATATTAAAAAGCTGCGGCAATTCGTCCAAACTAAATTTGCGAAGAATGTGACCCATCGGATAAATGCGCGGGTCATTTTTCATTTTAAAAGTCGGACCGCTCGATTCGTTAAATTTTTCCAATTCTTTTTTGCGTTCTTCGGCGTCGACATACATACTGCGGAATTTATACATCGTAAATAAATTGCCGTTTTTGCCGACGCGAGTTTGCTTAAAAATAATCGGGCCTTTCGGATCGCTGATTTTAACGATGAGCGCACAGGCGAGAAGCAGCGGCGAAAGCAAAATAATCGCGCAGAGAGAAGAAACAAAATCAAATGTGCGCTTCAGAGCGACTTTGACATATTCGAGTTTCTTATTCGTCTGCATTAAAATATCGGAATAGAACAAACGCTTGAGCGAGAAAAATCCGTTGTTGCGTTTATTGAATTTCGCAATGGAAGCGTCCAATTCTTGATCTTGCTTTTCTTGTAATCCGGTGTAAATGCAAACTTGAAAAACGGGTTGCCGCACTTTTTTGTGAAGCATCTCGACGAGGCCCGCTTTTTTGAGATTGATAAGCATCTTGCGGCGGAGGCGTTCGAGAACATGCAAATCCGAATCGATAAGGATTACGCCGAGTCCATCGGGATTATCCAAGTAGCCGACGATATCGGTGAATTTCGTTTCGGTTAAAACGGTGAGAACGGCGATTTTCCACGCCCGCACAAAAGAAGAATCGAATTTGTTAAATCCGACGAGATCGTATTGTCGGGTGACAATTTTAAAATAGAGAAACGGATGCTGATTTCGATTTGTCCGCAGAAATTCTTCGCGGAGACGCGTCTTAAAGAATTCCGCCGGGAAGACAACATTGCCGATGTCCTGCGGGGAAATCAGTCCCTCAAACTGTGATGGTGTTGAATCTTTATTCACGAATGTAAATATAACATAAACTTTTGCAAACGGCTTTGCAAGGGCGAAAGCTTTTTGCTTTTGCGTAATTCTCGTCAACATAACCATTTTAATCGGATTCAGTTTTTGCTAAATTTTCCGCGAAAAATTAAAATGGAGATTTTTATGCGTATTGGACTCATTGGCACCGGAACAATCGGCGGCGGCGTTGTCGAAATTTTGGAATCGAAAGTTTCGGAATACCGCGAAAAGTTGGGCTTAAATTTGGAACTCGCATGCATTTGCGCAAAGAGCGAAGAAGAAGTTGCGCCGTATAAAGCAAAAGGTTATGCGACGACGACCGATGCGATGACGATGATTACCGATCCTTCGATCAATGTAATCGTTGAACTCGCGGGCGGTTACGAAATGCCGCGGAAGTGGATTACCGCAGCTCTCGAAAATAAAAAGCATGTGGTCACAGCGAACAAAGCGATGCTCGCCAAATACGGTCACGAAATTTTCCCGCTCGCCGAGAAGAACGGTTGCCATGTTCTCTTTGAAGCTGCTGTTGGCGGAGGCATTCCCATTATTCGTAGCATTCAAGAAGGATTCGTCGGCAATAACGTTGAACACTTGAGCTGCATTATCAATGGCACTTGCAATTACATTCTTTCTCGCATGGGCGAAAGCGGACTTTCTTTTGAAGACGCATTGAAAGAAGCGCAGGCGAACGGCTTTGCCGAACGCAATCCGACTTTTGACATCGAAGGCATCGACTCGGCGCACAAGACGGCAATTCTTGCAAGCCTTTGCAGCGGCAAGTATGTGGACTTTGAAAAAATTCACGTGACCGGCGTTTCGAAAATCACTGCAGAAGATATTTCAAATGCGAAAGAACTCGGTTATAAAATCAAACTGCTCGGCATTTACGGTCGCGGAGAAGATGGCGCAGTCGATGCTCGCGTGCATCCGTGCCTCGTCCCGAACGATCATCTCTTGGCAAATGTCGATGGCGTTTTGAACGCGGTCTATTTGCAATGCGATAATTTGGGTCAGACTCTTCAAACGGGCGCAGGCGCAGGACGCCTCCCGACGGCAAGTGCCGTCGTCGCAGACTTGGTTTCGTTAGCGCGTTCTACCGATACCGGTGCGCGTAAACCGTTACCGATGGGCTGGTTCAACAAAGAAAATGCAGCAAAATTGACCCCGATCGAAGAAACGTATTCGCGTTATTATCTGCGCTTTACGACGAAGGATTCTTGCGGCGTTCTCGCAAGCATCACGGGCATCTTTAGCCAGAATAATATCTCGATTGAATCCCTCATTCAAAAAGATGTGAAGGATCCGGGCAAGGTAAGCATTATCGTTGTTTCGGAACGTTCGAAGGAAAGCAAAATCCTCGCAGCTCTCGAAGCGATTGATTCGCTTTCGGCAATTGCAGAAAAGAGTCAAATGATTCGCTTCCTCAAGTAAGCTTTATGTTCCGCGGAAACAAACTCGAATTCTTACTGCATCTTTTAGGCGACGCATTAGCTGTATTTCTCTGCTTTCTCGCCGCTTTTTGGGTGCAGTTCGACAGCGGATGGATCGCTGATAAATTTAATCCGGCGAAATTATTTTCAGAATATACCCGCGTGGCGATTGCGTCCACTTGCGGGTGGATTTTACTTTTTGCAATCACCGGACTTTATCGTTCTTGGCTTTTGCTTTCGCGGACGCTGCAAGTGTTGTACGTTGCCCGCGCAGCAGTGCTCGGCACTCTCGCCATTCTGCTCGGACTTTTCGGATTTGAATTTATCGGGCGCGTGACGACAGGATCGCCGCTTTTGGGCGATTACATTTACGGCTCGCGTTTCCGCTGGATTTTGCTTTACGGATTTGCCATCTTCTTTTTAGTCGCGACTTTTCGCATGGGAATTGCTCTCTTTTTGCGGGCACTTCTTCGGAAAGGTTACGGCGCAAATAAAATTCTCATTCTCGGGGCGACGGAAGCGGGCGAAAAAATTGCCAAAGCTTTTAGTCGTGCTCCCGAACGCGGTCGCAAAGTCGTCGGATTTTTAGACGAACATTTTTCGGTGATGGCGCATGAATTTGCGGGATTTCCTGTCCTCGGAAAATATTCGGATTTAGCTTCGATTGTAAAGAAGTATAAAATTTCGGGCATCGTCATTTCTCACGACAGTTCATCTCTCCAAGAAATTACGCGGGTGCTCGCTTGGGCGTGCGATTTGCCGTTACATATTTATGTAATTCCCGGCCTTTATAATGTGATTAGCGGACATTACCGCACGAATCTCGTTCACGGTTTTGAATTGCAAGAATTGTTTGCTTTTACGATGCCGCCGTGGCAAGTGCAAGTAAAACGTCTCATGGATATTATCGTCGCAGCCATTCTTCTCTTAGGCACTCTCCCGATTATGCTCTTCGCTGCGATTGCGATTAAGCTCGATTCCAAAGGTCCCGTTTTTTATTCGCAAGAACGCGTCGGGCTTTACGGCAAACGGTTTATGGTTCGCAAATTTCGAACGATGCGAACGGATGCTGAGAAAAATGGGGCGCAGTGGGCGACGAAAAATGACCCGCGCATTACTCGGGTCGGACGCTTCTTACGGAAAACGCGAATCGATGAATTGCCTCAACTTTTGAGCGTTCTCAAAGGTGAAATGAGCATGGTCGGACCGCGTCCAGAACGCGCTGTGTTCATCGAAAAACTCCGCGAACAAATTCCGTTTTATATCGGACGTTTAAAGATGAAGCCGGGCCTTACCGGTTGGGCACAAGTCCGCTATCATTACGACACAAGCCTCGAAGATGTGCAGAAAAAATTGGAATACGACATGTACTATTACGAGAATATGTCGCTACTTCTGGATCTTCAAATTTTATTCCGGACGATTTACGTCGTTCTCACAGGAAAAGGAGCTCAATAATGTACGGTGATAATTCAAAGCCGGTTTTTCCTACTGAAGATGCTCTCACGATGATTCGCTTGGCGCTCGCCGAAGATGTGCGCACGGGGGACGTGACAAGCCTTTGGACAATTCCTGCAAATCAAACCGAACACGCTCGATTAATCGCAAAAGAAGACGGCGTCTTGGCGGGGCTTCCGGTGATTGAACTCGTTTTCCAAGAACTCAAAGCGAATGTCAAAGTGACGCTTCATAAAGCCGACGGTGACGTGGTGAAAAAGGGCGATTTAATCGCAGAACTCGATGGCACGACCCGCGAACTTTTAACGGGCGAACGCACACTTCTCAATTTTATTCAGCAACTTTCGGGAGTTGCGACGGTTGCGCACCGTTTCCAAGAAGCGTTGAAAGCGGGAAAGACCCGCGTACTCGATACCCGCAAAACGATTCCGGGATTCCGCACAATGCAAAAGTATGCGGTCCGCGTTGGCGGCGGAAGCAATCATCGCATGGGACTTTTCGATATGGTTCTCGTAAAAGACAATCATATCGCTGCGTGCGGTGGCGTTTTAGAAGCGCTTGCTGTCGTCAAGAAAAATAACACGCAAAATCTCATGGTCGAGATGGAAGTTGAAAATCTCGAAGAATTGAGAAGCCTTTTGAATAAAGGCGTTGACGTCATCATGCTCGACAATATGTCAAATGAAATGATGGCAGAAGCGCTCCAAATTATCCGCGAAAGCGGGGACAAAGTTTTGGTCGAAGGCTCGGGCAATATGACTCTCGAACGCGCAAAAGAAATTGCGACTCTCGGGCTCGATTTCATTTCGGTCGGCGCTCTCACGCACAGTGTGAAGGCTCTCGACATTTCGATGCGCATTTGATTTCTTGGATTTGAAATGACGAAAGAACAATTCACCTTTGTTGTGGATGTGGGCAATACGCACACGGTTTTGGGCATTTACAAAGGCGAAAAAATCGTAGATCATTGGCGGCTGACAACGCATAAAGAAACGACGAGCGACGAAGTGATGAACCGCGTCGGCGGACTCATTCGCTTTTCGCAAATCAAGCCCGAAGAAATTTCGTCCGTGGGAATTTCTACCGTCGTTCCGGTGCTCGAACGTCCTTGGGTCAAAGCGCTTCAAAATTTGCTCAAGAAACCGGTGCAAGTTGTGAGCTCTAAAAATTGCCTCAACTGTCCGATTGCCTATGCGAACAAAGCATCTCTTGGCGCCGATCGCCTTTGCAATGTTATCGCGCTTAGACATCGCGGATTTAAAGATGCGATTGTCATCGACATGGGAACAGCGACGACCTTTGATGTGTTAAACGATGGACGCTTCGAAGGCGGACTTATTATTCCGGGAATTAGCGCAAGCATGGATGTGCTTTCCGAAAAGGCTGCGCGCCTAATGCCGGTGAGCATTGAATGGCCCGAACGCATCGTCGCAAACAATACCGATGACGCAATTCGCGCAGGTCTTCTCTTCGGATTCATCGCAGAACTCGAAGCGCTTGTGCAAAAAATCAAAACGGAACTAGGCAAAAAAGATATGCCTGTTTTTGCAACAGGTGGCTGGGGCCGCATGATTCTCGGACACACAAAAGTCATCAACACTTACGATCCGTATTTGACGGTGGACGGAGTGCGATTGGTCGCACTTTACGGAAATCGCGCCGAGGAAATTGACCGCGATAACGACGAAGTTTAACGAAAAAAATTAGGGGTCAAAATGAAAATTGCAGTGACAGGTGGAGCCGGATACATCGGCACGCACACAATCATCGAACTCATTCACGCGGGGCATTCTGTTGTGGCTATCGACAACTTGGTCAATAGCTCTCGGGAAGCGATGCGCCGCGTTTCGGAAATTGTCGGATTCCCCGTGCCATTTGTCGAGGCCGATGTCCGCGATGCCAAAACGATGAATCGCGTTTTCCAAGAAAATCATTTTGATGCGTGCATTCATTTCGCAGGGCTCAAAGCCGTGGGCGAGTCGGTGCAGAAACCGCTTGAATATTATGAGAATAATATGAATGCGACTTTCGTTTTGTTAGATGCGATGCGGAAAAATGGCTGCAAAAATTTCATCTTTAGTTCGTCCGCAACCGTTTACGGAAATCCCGCACAAATTCCCATCACCGAAGAATGTCCGAAGGGCGAATGCACAAATCCGTATGGCCAAACAAAATCGATGCTCGAACAAGTTTTAATCGATGTGCAAAAAGCGGATCCTGAATGGAATGTGGTGCTTCTCCGTTACTTTAATCCGATCGGCGCACATCCGAGCGGACGCATCGGCGAAAATCCGAATGGAATTCCGAATAATTTAATGCCGTATATTACGCAGACCGCGGTGGGACTTCGCAAAGAACTCGGCGTATTCGGTAACGATTACGATACGCATGACGGCACAGGAGTCCGCGATTACATTCACGTTTGCGATTTAGCTTACGGACATGTTTGCGCATTGCAGGCGATTGAACGCAAATGCGGCATTGCGATTTACAATTTGGGAACAGGTCACGGTTACTCGGTTTTGGATGTGCTGCACGCATTCGAAAAAGCGAACGGATTAAAAATCCCATATAGCATTAAACCGCGTCGCGCCGGCGACATTGCGACTTGTTACTGCGATCCTTCCAAAGCTTTCCGCGAACTCGGTTGGAAAGCGAAATACGGCATCGAAGAAATGTGTCGCGATTCGTGGAATTGGCAAAAGCAAAATCCGAAGGGATTTGAATAAAAGAGAAATTCAGAGAACGGCGCACCTTGCGGGTGCGCTTTTCTGTTTTTGAATTTTCTAAATTATGGACATCATTTTTTGGAGGCTTCATGCTCGATTTGCCGGTCATTCAAATGGTGCGGGATTCCGACGTTGCGACCATTATCATCCTTTGCATTTTGGCGTTGATGTCGCTTTTTTGCTGGGGAATTATTTTGCTCAAAGCGATTTTCTTCCGCAAAAATCAGCACGCCAATGCGCAATTCTACCGCCAATTTGAAAAAATTGAACGCTTCGTGGATTTAAAAGAACTCTGCGATTCTAGCGGCGTCAGCGCTCTCAAAAGTTTAACCGAAGAAGTTCTCATCGAAGCTTCGAAATTCAGCAACTTTGTGAGTTACGATTCGATTCAGCACCGCGCATCGCTTTTGGAAGATACCATTCAGCGTTCGATTGAAGGCATTCGTTTAAGCGAAAATCGCCACGTCAATTTCCTCGGCATGTGCGCAAACTTGGCACCGTTCTTCGGCCTTCTCGGTACGGTTTGGGGAATTATGAGCGCATTCTTTGAAATCGGAAAACACGGTTCCGCAGATTTGACTGTCGTCGCTCCGGGTATTGCGATGGCGTTAATCACAACGGTCGCAGGCCTTGTCGTCGCCATTCCCGCTTCGGGCGCTTACAATATTTTTGTTTCGCGGACAGGGGAAAACGAAATCGCTTATTATAACTTCGGCAGCCGTATGCTCAGCCTTTTCAAACGCGGTGACTTGCTCGCTCTCGAAGAAGTCGCGGGCTAAGGAGATTTTGTGAAGCGCAGTCGCGGAAAACCGATTAACCAAGAGATGAATCTCACGAACATGATTGACGTCGTGTTCTCGATTCTCATCGTATTTATGATTTCCGCTCCGTTGATGAGTCAAGGAATCAAAGTGGAGCTTCCGAAAGCCGAAGCGCCAACGATGGAACAAGAAAAACTTCTCAAAGTTTCGATTAACAAACAAGATGAAGTTTACATCGCTGACATGAAAGTGAATTTGACGGATTTCCGCAGCGTCTTCAAATCGCTGTGGGACGGCAATATGGCGGTGGTCATTAACGCCGACGAAACCGTCGATTACGGCAAAGTGATGAAAGTCGTTTCTCTCGTGCAGCAAGCGGGAGTAACGAAACTCGGATTTTTGACTTTACCGGAAAAATAACGATGGCAAATAATCCGCAGAAAGAATCCCCGTTTTTTAGAAATGGTTGGGGTGGAAAACTCCCGAAGATCATTATCGTTTCGGTGTGTTTTCATCTGCTGATTGTTTTTTCGGTCATCTTTTTGAATAAAATCAATTTTGAGCGTGAACCCGAAGAAGTTAAAATTTTTGAATTGGTGCAAGTTCAACAGCCCAAGCGCGTAGCGCCGCCGAAAGCAAGACCCAAGCCCGAAAAGCCCAAACAAGAGCCGCCGAAAGAAATCAAAAAAGAAGTGCCCAAGCCCAAGCCCGAATTAAAACCGGAGCTTCCGCCCGAACCGAAAATCGCCGAAGAAAAACCGGAACCGAAGCCCGAGCCCGAACCGGAGCCCGCTCCAGAACCCGAGCCGCCCGCCGAAGAATCGATGGATCTTCCCGACGATATGGATTTGCCCGAAGAAATCGCCGAAGAATCGGGACTCAATCCCGTGGGCTATGTGGACATGGACCCGCTCATGCAAGTATATCTCGAACGGTTAAAGCAAATTATCATGCAAAATTTCAATCCGCCGTCGGGACTCAACGTTTCGAAGAGCACAAAGACTTCGGTGCAATTTACCGTCGATCGTTTTGGCGCCATTACCAATGTCTCGCTCAAACGTTCCTCGGGCAATAAAACGTGGGATCATCTTTCCATGCGCGCTGTTCAAATTTCCAAACTTCCTGAACTCCCGCCCAATTACCGCGCCCCCGCGCTTTCGCTCAAATTTAATTTCACACCGAATTAAATGAGGAATGAGTTTCCATTTTGCTTTGCAAAATGGAAAGCCCGCTTCGCGCGCAATTAGGAACGAGAAATTAAGAGAATGGCGCGGCGAAGCCGCGCGAAAGAAATAGGGGTTAGTAATCAGTGGTTAGTGGTCTGTTGTCAGTTGTTAGAAACTGCGTGTCATCCTGAGCGGAGTGATATATGAAACTTGGAACTTTAGTTCCTTCGTTGAATTAAGCCTTTTAGGGTAGAATCTAGCGTTTTTTTTTCGCAATGAGAACAGCTAGATCCTTCACTGCACTGCGTTTCGTTCAGGATGACAGCGGGGCATTGCGAAAGGATGACAACCGCCGAGTCATTCTGAGTGGAGCCGTAGGCGAAGCGATATATGAAACTTGGAACTTTAGTTCCTTAGTTGAATTAAGCCCTTTGGGGTAGGATCTAGCATTTTCTATTGAGTCCAAAAAAGGACTTCTTCTAATTCACAAACCAAGTGCTAGATTCTTCGCTCCATTACATTACGCTCAGAATGACACTACTAGATTTCCAGTGCTAACATTTCCCCCAGGCGATGAACCCGCTGGGATTTCAGTGATAACAATTCCCGGGGGAAATAAGTTCACCGAATTTCTAGAAATGACAGTTCCCGGGGGAAATATGTCCGCTGAATTTCTGGAGATGAGATTTCCCGGAGAAAATATGTTCGCCGAATTTCTGGAGATGAGATTTCCCGGAGGAAATGTGTTCGCCGGATTTTTGGAAATGAGATTTCCCAGGGGAAATTTGTTCACCGAAGGCGGAGCACGGCTACGCCGTGCGCACTAATTTTTCATTTCTCATTTTAAAGCGATGCAATACACGCTTCGCGGATGCGCCAAATTTCTTCGAAGGAATAGGGAAGAAACATTTCCGAAAGCCATTTTTTCATATAGGCTTTGTGGAGTGCCGTTTTTTGTTCGGCGGCTTTTTCGGGGTCGAGTTCGTGGGTTTCTAAAATGCGCTTTTCAAAATCGTTGAAGAATTTTCCGGGGCGCGTGTAATCGCCGGGGACATTATTTTCGAGCAGATAACAGTGCGCTTCGGGGATGTAATCCAAATGAAAATGCGTGAGAACGTCAGCGATTTTTGGAGTACTTTCGGCGCTCATTTTAAAAAGCGAAACCATTAAACGAACATGGGGAATCGCATTTTCTAAGGCATAGCACGCGAGATATGCGTGCTTTCCGCTACACGTTCCGCGCCCGTCTTGAAGAACGCTTAAAGCGTCTTTCGGATTTGAGGTTCTGCCGTAGGGGAGCGCTGCAATATAAGATTTGAGCGCATCCCACGTGAGAATGCCTTTTTCGCGGGCGAGGTCGGTGTAAGGGGTCATATTATGCCGTGACGTGATGCGACTTTTCCAAATCGCGGGCGTTGATAATGAGCATCTGCAAACGGTTTTCGATGTTTGCAAAACTCGTATCCGGATCGTAGTCGAGGCTGAGCACTTGAATATGCGGGTATCTTGCCTTGACCGCTTTCGTTAAGCCGCGGCCCGAAATGTGGTTCGCTAAGCACGCAAACGGTTGCACGATGATGAAGCTGTTAATGCCGTGCGGTGCATTGTAAAGAATTTCGCCCGGAATCAGCCAGCCTTCGCCCGTGTTGTATGTCGGGTCGATGATATCGCCGACAAGTTTTACGAGTTCGTAACAATCTGCGTGATGTTCGTAGAGCTTGTATTTTTGAGCGTGCTTTTGAATCGTCTTGACCGCGTGCGTGTAAATTTTCGCCGTGGCTCCGCCGATGAGCATATTTTCGAGCGGCTTTGCAATCAGTCCGCGCTTGATTTTTTCGCGGCGCACGACTTCGTCGACGCGGAAGAAGTCTGTCATACCGGGCAGATACACTTCCATGCCGTTATTCATCAAGTAATCTTCGATGTAGCCGTTTGCGCCCGGGTGATAATTCATCAAAATTTCGCCGAGAAGCGCTACGCGCGGTTTGCGGTAAGAATCGTCGACTTCAATTTTGTTGAAGGCTTCAACCGCTTGATCAAAGAGATGAATCGCTTCTTTCGGATACGCGATGCTCTTCTTCGAAATCACAGCGACTTTTTCCATGATTTTCGGGAGCCATTCGTCGTAAACTTTTTGCGTGTCACCTGCGTGGAGTTCGTAAGGACGGCTGCGACGATACATCGTTTCAATCGCATCCATCATCGTTAAACCCCAAAGCATGTGCAAACGGAAGTCCAAAGTCAATTTGAAGCCCGGGTGCATATTCTTCGTATCCGTTCCGGTCGTGATGATGGGAACGTCGGCGTAGCCCGCTTCGTCGAGAGCTTTGCGCGCGAGAACTGCATATTGGACAGCGCGGCAGTTTTCGCAGTTCTTCGAAAGGGTGACTGCGATTTTATCGTGCGGATAATCCGGATGTTGCTTTAACCACAAAAGATTTTCGCCGATATTGATTTGCGCCGGGAAGCAGATATCGTTGTGCACGTATTTTTTGCCGAGGGCAAAGGCTTCGGGGCCGCCGAGCGGGAGAAGTTCCACAATGTAACCGAGCGCTTGGAAGTAAGCGGTCGCGAGAATGCTAAATCCGCGAGAAAGGTTTGGCACCAAAATTTTGCGAACGTCTTTGTCTTCTTTGTTGAATTTGACAGGGAAGAGCGGACCTTCGGTTTTGGGCGGGAAGTTGACTTTGCGACGAGCGCGGACCGTTTCGATAAAGCTTTTCACGCGAATGCCGACAGGACCGCGGGCATCGCCTTCGTCGAGCTTGAGCATTAACAATTCTTTCATCGAAACTTCGTGGAGCATACGGCTCATTTCATCGGTTAAAACCGAATCGTGTCCGCAGCCAAAGCTCACGATTTGCACGAGTTCAAGAGCGGGGTCGCGGGCGGCGAGCATAGTTGCGCCGAGCATTCGCATGTGGAAGGTATTCTTCACTTCCATGCGGGTGTGTTTATCAATATCCTGATCGAAAACTCCCGGAAGCGATTCTGTCGTGAGAACAGGAATGCCCATCCGCGTAAAGTGCTGTGCGATGTTGTGGTTGATGAGAGTGTCTGCGTGATACGGACGACCTGCTAAGCAAATTGCAAAGTCGCCGGTTTTGCGGACATTTTCCAAGATTTGCGCGCCTTCGTCGGCGAGGGTTTTGCGGAAAGTATTGAGGGCGGTTTCGCCTTCGGTGACCGCTTTATCGAGAATTTTTTTCTTGATTCCCCAGAGTTCGTGGAAGTAATGAATCGTCTGCTTGCGGCGCTGATCGGTATCGGTCCAATGGAAGACCGGCTGAATCATCGGGATGCCGTAGCGGTGTTCCGGGTCATCGGAATTGCGGCTGACATCGGGATAACCTTGGACGACGGGGCAGACTGCGGTCGCTGTAAATTTGCTGTGATCGCTCGGAAGAGCAACCATCATCGGGAAGAAAATCGAATTGACTTTCTTATCGACTAAGTCTAAGACATGTCCGTGGACGAGCTTTGCCGGGAAGCAAATCGTATCGCTTGCGATGCTACGAAGTCCGCGTTCAAAGAGAGTGTAATCGCTCTGCTTGCTCACGACAACGGTGTAGCCGAGACTTGTGAAGAACGCCTTCCAGAAAGGTAAACTGGACCAAAATTCGAGAACGCGTGGAATGCCGATGGTCTTTCCCGTCTGCGGAAGCAAAACTTTCGGCGCATAATCTTTCACCAAAAGTTGATTTGTGCGCTTCACCATATCGGGGACGGCGAGCATTTTCTTATTGATTTCTGCGATGAGTTTCTTTGTCGCCGGATCATTCGGGTCTGCGGTGACTTCGCCACGTTCGCAGCGGTTTCCCGTCACAAAGCTTTGACCATCGCTGAATGTCACGATGGTTCGCGAGCAATGGTTGGTGCAGTATTGGCAAATTATCCCGGGCTTATTGTCCCAGCTTAAATTGCGGGCAGCTTCGAGACCGATAAATGTCGATTGATAATTCGGGTCGGTCTTCTTTTTCTCTTCGACGAATTTTTTTGTGAGAAGAGCTACGCCGATAGCACCCATTTCGCCCGGACGTTCGGGGCGAATAGGAACGATACCTGTGAGCTGTTCGAAGGCGCGGAGAACGGCGTCATTTTTGAAGGTTCCGCCTTGGACGACGACGACTTTGCCGAGGGTTTCCAAATTGCGGATGCGAATCACTTTGGTGAACACATTCTGAATAATGGAACGGCAAATGCCCGCGATAATATCTTCGGGCTGTTTTCCGTCGCGCTGTTCTGTGATAATTGAACTATTCATGAATACCGTGCAACGGCTGCCGAGTTGCGAAGGATTCTTCGCGTTAAATGCGAGTTCGGCAATTTTCTCCATCGGAACGCCGAGGGATTTTGCGTAGGTTTCGATGAAAGAGCCACAGCCCGATGAGCACGCTTCGTTCAAAATAATTCCGGTGACAACGCCATCGTTCACCGAAATCGCTTTCATATCTTGACCGCCAATGTCCAAAATAAAGGAAACATCGGGGCGAAGTTTTTGGGCTGCATTGGCGTGTGCTACGGTTTCAACCGTGTGATAATCCGCGTGGACGGCTTTTGCAAAAAGTTGTTCGCCGTAGCCCGTCGTGCCGACGCCTAAAATATTTAATTGACAACCGTATTCTTCGTAACGGTCTGCGAGTTCGTTGAGCGCTTTCTTCAAAACGGCGAGAGGTTCCCCTTCGTTGCTCGCATAAAATCCGTCAATGACTTTTTCTTCTTCGTTTAAGAGGACGAATTTTGTCGTCGTCGAGCCTGCGTCAATGCCTAAGTAAGCGTTGATTGTCGAACCCGAAAGCGGCTGCGGATAATGATTTCCTGCAAGCGGATGCGCTTTTTTGAATTGTTCATATTCTTCGTGATTTTTGAAGAACGGTTCGGAGTGATCTTTGCGTTCGGCAAGACGAATTTCGTTAAAGTGGAGAAGCATCTCCAACGAACCTTCGCGGCGATAACCGCATTCTTTGTCGTTGAACATGCTGCCGAGAGAAAGCGCTGCGCCGTAAGCGACGAGAACTTCGGAATGTTCGGGGCGAATCGCTTGTTCATCCGAAATGCCGAGGCGTTCTTTGAAAGCGCGGACGAGTGTCGGGTTAAAGGTCAAAGGTCCGCCTTCGAAAATGACAGGCGGCTTAATTTCCATGCCTTGGGCGAGACCGCCGATGGTCTGCTTGGCGATAGCGTGGAAACTCGAAAGGGCGACGTCTTCTTTGGCGACGCCGTTGTTTAAGAGCGGTTGAATATCGGTTTTGGCAAAAACGCCGCAGCGTCCCGAGATTTCGTAAACTTTTTGGCCGCGGGCAGCAAACGATTCAAATTGTTCGGTTTTAATGCGGAGAAGTCCAGCGACTTGGTCAATGAAAGCACCGGTACCGCCTGCGCAGACACCGTTCATGCGCATATCGCTAGCGATGAGTTTTCCGGTTCCCTTGTCCTTTTCAAAGAAGACGACTTTCGCGTCCTGACCGCCTAGTTCGATAGCGACGCGGGCTTCGGGATGCGTAGAGCGGACAGCGAGAGCATTTGCTACGACTTCTTGTACAAAGAAAGCATGGGTTGCTTCGGCAAAAGGCTGACCACCCGAGCCGCAGAATGCCACTTGGAAATTCTTATCGGGGAACATACCATGGGCGGTAGAGAGAACTTCGTACACTTTCTGCGCCTGCATCGCATTGTGGCGTTCGTATGTAAAGTGAAGAAGTTTTTCGGTCGCAGGATCTACGACGGCGATTTTCACAGTGGTGGAGCCGACGTCAACGCCGACCCATAAATCGTTATTCAAATTGCTCATAGTGCGGTAAATTTAGAAAATTTGCATGCTTCTGGAACAGGGATAAAGGCTATATTTGTGATATGCATTATTTGATTATTCCTGGATTAAATAATTCTGGCCCGAAACATTGGCAAAGTTTTTGGGAGAAAAGTCTTCCGGATGTAAGCCGTGTTCACCAAGAAAATTGGGAACATCCCGAAAAAGAAGACTGGGTGAATCGCCTTTCGCATTATATCGCCGAACTCACTTCGGATACGATTCTCGTCGCACACAGTTTAGGCGTCGTTACAACCGTCGAATGGTTGGTGAAGTATCAAAATCCGTTAATTCGCGGGGCTTTTCTCGTCGCCCCTGCCGATGCCGATCACGTGGACATTATCCGCTCTTTTGCGCCGATACCTCTTCAAAAGCTTCCGGTTCCGTCGATGGTTGTCGCAAGCGAAAACGATGAATATGTGACCTTTGAACGCGCTCAAGAATTTGCAAAAGCGTGGGGTTCGCAATTAGAAAACGTCGGACGTCTCGGGCATATCAATGCGAAAACCGATCTCGGCGAATGGCCTGCGGGCAAAGCGCTTCTCCAAAAATTTGAAAATTCGATAAAACTTTAATTTTCGAAAAATCAAAAAGCTCTGCGAAATGCAGAGCTTTTTTGTGCGATGAAAAAAATCCACTTTGAAATTTATTTTTCAAATTTCGCTAGGAATTGTTTCGTTTCGCGGGCGACGATTCCGCTGAGCAAAATGAGCGCAACCAAGTTCGGGAAAGCCATTAAGCCGTTGAAAATATCGGCAATCGTCCAAACCGCAGAAACGGTCAAATAAGGTCCGATGAAAACAGCTGCGACATAAAGCCAACGGTAAATGAGTTTTTTCGTTTTGCTTTTTCCGATGAGGAATTGTAAACATCTTTCGGAATAATACGCCCAGCCGAGAATCGTTGTAAAGGCGAAGAATGCGAGCGAAACCGTGAGAAGATACGGCGCAACGGTAGCGCCGCCCGGGATGAATGCAAGACCTTTGCGGAAAGCTTCCATCGTAATGTTTACGCCTTCGAGTCCAAGAGACGGTTCCCAAGTGCCGCCGATGACAATGACGAGGCCGGTCATCGTACAAATGATAATCGTATCGATGAATGTTCCCGTCATGCAGACAAGTCCTTGACGCACCGGTTCTTTTGTTTTGGCTGCAGCCGCTGCAATCGGAGCCGAACCCAAACCCGCTTCGTTACTGAAAATGCCACGGGCAATTCCTTTTTGCATCGCGATGAAAATCGAGCCGACAACGCCACCTGTCACCGCTGCCGGATTAAATGCAGCGCGGACAATCGTTTCAATCGCAGTCGAAATGTGCGAGAAGTTGAGAAGCAAAATGGTGACGCAAGCGATGATGTAAAAAATCCCCATAAACGGCACAATAATCGAAGCGACTTTTGCGATGCGGCGAATGCCTCCGATAATCACAAACGCTGTGCAAAGAGAAATCACAAGGCCTGCAATCGCTGTCGTATAAGAGATATTGTGCGCGCCGACCGTTAAAAATGTGCCCGAAGGAATGACGGAATTTGCCGCCGAAGCGATACCGTTAATTTGCGTAATCGTTCCGATTCCCATGAGGCCTGCGCAAACGCCGAAGATAGCGAAGAGAACCGCTAACCATTTGAAATTCCAACCGAAACGTTCTTTGATGCCGCATTGAATGTAATAGAATGGACCGCCGAGAATTTTTCCGTCATTTCCCACGGTGCGGTATTTGACAGCGAGAAGACCTTCGGCATATTTCGTCGCCATTCCTAAAAACGCAGCGACTTCCATCCAAAAAAGAGCGCCCGGTCCGCCCGTTCCGATTGCGGTCGCAACGCCGACGATGTTACCGGTTCCAATCGTTGCGGCAAGCGCTGTGCAAAGAGCTTCAAAACTAGAAACGTCGCCATCGCCTTCGTTTTCGCTGCGAATCGCATAACGGAGCGCATTTTTTAAGTTCGCAACTTGTAAACCGCCTAAGCGGATGGTGAGCAAAAGCCCCACAAAAAGGATGATAACGATAAGAGGAATTCCCCAGACGATGCCGTCAACGGAATCTAAAATTTGGTTGATATTTTCCACGATGAATCCTTTCAGTGGGCGGTTTTTAAAAATTTAGCTAATGCAAAAATTTTCCGGTTAATTTGTGCAAGAAAAATTTTAAGGATTTTTTGTTTTTGCTGACAAATTTGTCTTCAGTTCGCGTTTGTGTTCCCAGATGAAAATCGCAATGCCTGTGACGATCATTAAAAAACACAAAGATTGTCCGCGGCTCATTCCAATCAAATCATTGCGCCCGAGGAAATTATCCGGATGGCGGAAAAATTCGATGAAGAAACGGAATGTGCCGTAGCCGATGAGATAAAGCGGAAACATTTGCTTTTTAAATAATTTGTAATGGCTGAGCCAAAAGAGAATGCCGAAGAGAATAATTCCTTCGAAAGTCATCTCGTAAAGTTGCGACGGATGACGCAGTTGCAAATCGTGCGCCATCGGGAAAAGCATTCCGATCGGACTTGTCGTGACTTCGCCGTAAAGTTCTCCGTTGACAAAATTTCCCCAACGTCCCCAACTGTAGCCGAGCGGAACCGCTAAAAATCCGAGATTTAAAGTTTCCCAAATCGGCATTTTGTTGCGCTTCATCCCGAGAATGCCAAAGAGAATTGCGCCGATAAGTCCGCCGTGATAAGACATGCCCGAAATGCCGACGAAGATAAATCCTTCGACGGCGTCGTAGCGGAACGGCATAATGATTTCGAGCGGATTTGTGAGATAATGCATCGGATTATAAAAGAGAACGTAGCCGAGGCGCGCGCCGATTAAAATGCCCGCGATCACCCACGAAACGAAACTGTCCATCTGTTCTTTTTTGATGCCGACATTTTGCTTTAAATTCATTTTCCAAATGACGAAATAGCAAGTGGCAAAGGCGAACAAATACATGAGTCCGTACCAATGCACGGGGAAATTACCCAGCTGAATTGCAATTCCGTCAAAGTGTGTGGGAATTAAATTCCACCAAGAAAACTCTGGCATTTTTATTTCTCCTTAGCCCAGTAATTGATGAGAAGCGCTGCGACTTGAGACGCAACTTGTGTGCGGAATCTCCCGTGCACTTGCATCACGACAATCGCAATCGCTTTATCGGGATTGGAACGGCTTTTGGCAAATCCCATAAACCAATCGTAGCGACCTTTGGGATTTTCGCCGTCGAGGGAACCGGTTTTTCCACCGATGTCTAAATCGCTAAAAACTTTCCGCGAAATATTTTTTGAGGAAATGTGTTTGCGGGAAGTGCCTTCGGTTACCGTCGCAAGCATCGCTTGCTTGAGTCCGATGTAAGCGTTTTCCGAAAAGCGTTCGATGCCGAGTGCAATCGGTTGCGTCGGCGCATGATTTTTCGAACCGCTTCCGCGTGCGCCGTTCTTTTCCCACGGAATTTCAAAAGGCTTTTCCATGAGAATGGCGCGGGCAATTCCTGCCGCTTGTAAAGGCGAAAGAGTTGTGCTCTGCGTAAAACCGCAAGCGACTTCGGCGAGTCCATAGCCCGAATCCGGGGGGGAGTATTGACTGCGTTCGGGAATTCCTGCGGGGAAATTTCGATTAAATCCAAATTTTTCTGCCGCCGATTTTAAACGCTTCGCGCCGACATTCATCCCGATGAGAGCAATTGGCGGATTAAAAGATTTCGCATAAGCTAAGTGCACTGCAGAAATCGGACCGCAATAATTTTCGGGCACTTTTAGTTGGCGTTTGTAAAGGGTGTGCGCGCTACCGATTAACGGCACTTCGCTGTGAATCGAATAGCGCTTGGATTCAAATGCCGCAGCAATCGTAATCGTTTTCGCAAGACTTGCCGCGGGGAATGTCGCCTGTGAAAGAAAATCGGGCTCGGTTTGAATCGTCGAATCTTTCCGTTCGCCCCAAGCGATGATTTCATTTGTCTTCGCATTGACGACTAAATAAAGCGCATTGTCCGGATGAAAACGCCGCAAGTAAGTGTCCATCATATGGGCGAGTCCCGTATCGCGTTGCGCGTAAACGTGCGAAAGATCGGGCTTTTTCGAGGAATCGGAAACGGAAATTTTTGCAGGCGCAGACGAAGAATTTATCGCGGAATTTTTTACCGAAAGAGTATCAAATGTCGCCGCAGAATCCGACAAAACTTTCTCATTTTTTGTCGTAACATTTTCGCTATTTTCATCGTCTTTTTGAAAAGCGCAGCGCGAACATTGTAAAATGCAAAAAAGGACTGCGACTAGAAGAATGGCTCGATTGATGAGGCGAATGTTTCGCGGGAGAGGCTTGGACGGACGCATTTATTTTTCGAGATGAAAAATCGTTTTCCGATAATATTCGAGTTCGGCGATGCTTTCTAAAATGTCGTCGAGTGCTTGATGGCGTTCTTGCTTTTCGAATTCGGGAAGGTTCGGAAACCAGCGGAAAGCGAGTTCTTTAATCGAAGAAACGTCCACGTTGCGGTAATTGAGCCAATCCGAAATTTTCGGCATATACTTATATAAGAAGCGCCGATCTTGGGTAATCGAATTGCCGCAGAGAATATTTCCGCTGTGAGAACGATCGTGCTTGACCGTAAACGGTTTGATAAAGTCCAAAGTCGCTTGTTCTGCAGCGGCGGTATCGTATTGAGAATGGCGAACCCGCTCTACCAGTCCGCTTTGCGTATGATGGCGCGTATTCCAATCGTCCATTTGATTCAAAATATTTTCGGGCTGATGGATAGCAATCACAGGTCCTTTGGCGAGGATTTTTAAATCGGGACCGGTAATTATGGTTGCAATTTCCAAAATCACATCATGTTCGGGGTTTAATCCGGACATTTCGAGGTCCATCCATACCAAATTCGGGGCTGTTTTGTTTTGAATTGCCATTTAATATCAAATTTATAAATTTGTATTGCACAAAAAGAACTCGGGCGCCTTCGGGCTCCCTTCACCTTGAACAAAAGGAATGAAAATGGAAGAAGTTGTTGTTACCGGAATGGGTTGCGTTTCGTCTCTCGGAAATGATCCGCAGACTCTTTGGGAAAATCTTCTTGCAGGGAAATCTGGCGTTTCGAATATCGAAAAAATGGACACATCTGCTTACGAAGTTCATTTTGCTTCGGAAGTGAAGGAATTTGACGATTCCATGTATTTCAATGCCCGCGACCAAAAGCGTTATTCGCGCAACATCCGTTATGCGGTTTACGCAGCTTTGCACGCTGTCGAAAATTCGGGCTTGGATTTGGAAAAAGTCGATAAGACCCGCGCAGGTGTCATCGTCGCTTCGGGCATGGGCGGCATGGATATTTATTACGACGGTTCTGCAGCGCTTGCGACAAAAGGTCCGCGCCGCGTTTCTCCGTTCTTCATTCCGATGTCCATTACGAATATGGCAACGGGTGAAATTTCGATTCGTCTCGGCTTTATGGGTCCGAACTTTGTGACGACTTCGGCTTGTGCTTCTTCAAACCATGCGATTATCGCTGCGGCTGACCAAATTCGTCTCGGCCGCGCTGATGTGATGGTCGCAGGCGGTACCGAAGAAGCGGTGACGCCGGTTTCTATCGCTGGCTTTGCCAATATGCACGCCCTTTCTCGCCGTAACGATGAACCGCAAAAAGCTTCGCGTCCGTTTGATAAGAACCGCGACGGTTTCGTCATTGGCGAAGGCTCTGCGGTGATGGTTCTCGAAAGCAGAAGTCACGCAGAAAAGCGCGGGGCAAAAATTCTAGCAACGATTGCAGGCGTAGGCCTCTCGGCAGATGCGCATCACATTACCGCTCCGCGTGAAGACGGCGCCGGTGTGAAACTCGCCATCGAAAACGCTCTTCGCGATGCAAAGCTTGAACCGCAGCAAGTCGGTTACATTAACACGCACGGCACATCGACTCCGCTTGGCGACGTCGCCGAATGCAAAGCGATTACCGAAATTTACAAGGGCGACACGAAGAATTTGAAAATCAATTCTTCGAAGTCGATGATCGGTCACATGCTCGGTTCTGCTTCGGCAATCGAAGGCATCATCTCGATTAAATCCCTCATCGACCAGAAAGTTCACGGAACAATCAACGTGGACGAACAAGATCCGGCAATTCAGTTGGATGTTTGTGCGCACGGTTCTGTCGAACATAAATTTGACTATGCGATGTCCAACAGCTTCGGCTTTGGTGGACATAATAGCGTCGTGATTTTCGGTCGCGAAAAATAATCCTTTGATGAACGAAGAGAAGGCGAAAGAGAATTTTCTTTCGCCTTTTTCTTTTTAACAATTTTCTAAATTTGCGCTCGTGAAAATTCGCAGTTTTCTTTTTTTGATTTTATTCTTTGCGTGGAACGTCTTTGCGCAAGGGGAAATTGTGTCTGCGGATTCTCTTCACACGGATTCGTCCGCCGTAAAAAAAGCGGATTCCGTCATCGTTCCGTATTCGCAGCATTGGCGCGATACCGCATTCGATTACCGTTCCGAAGATCCCGGCAGCGATTCGCTTCAAAAATTTTCGGGCTTAAAATTTGGCGGAATGGTGACGCTCACCGCGAGCGCTTATGTAGCGGCTTATGCTCTTGTCTTTGCCAAAGGTTGGTGGGACGATGAACATTCGCATTTTCATTTTGAAAACGATTTTGAATATGCAAAAAATTTGGACAAAGCGGGACATTTCGGCGCGGGAGTTTTCTTAGCCGAAGGATTTTACCAAGGCTATTATTGGTCCGGACTTTCGGAATTACAATCGTATTTGGCAGCGGGCCTTTCGGCGATGGCAACGCACATCGCAATCGATGTGAAAGACGGTTATTCTCCCGAATGGGGCTTCAGCATTTTTGACGTCCTCGCAGGATCTCTCGGCGGCTTTTATCCGATGGCAAAACGCTATGTGCCATTTTTCAAATACATCGATTTTAAATACAGCTACTGGATCAATTCGCGGGCCTATTACCGCCAAAGCGATACCGGCGTTTTTACCGATGACTATTGCAACGAAACGTTCTGGCTTTCTTTCAAAATTCATCGAATGCTTCCTGCTTCGATCCGCTGGATTTGGCCAGAATGGTTTGCTATCGCGGGCGGTTGGAGTATCGACGAAGGCGTCTTTGAACACAAAAAAGGACATCACGAATTTTTCGTCGCGCTCGATTACGATTTAGAAGGCATCTTCAAACCGCACGAACGTTGGGCGCGCAATGTCGTCCGCATTTTGAATTACATTAAATTGCCCGCGCCGACCGTTCAAGTTTATCCCGACGTCAAATTCTTCTGGCTTTATCCGATTAAATTCTAAGAGTTGCTGATGCGCTTAGCGCCTTAAATTTTCTAATTTAAGAAATATGAAACGCGCACTTATTACTGGAATTACGGGTCAAGACGGCTCTTATCTTGCAGAACTTCTTCTCGAAAAAGGCTATGCGGTTTACGGCCTTGTCCGCCGCAAAAGCAAACTCGATTTTAACAATGCGGAACATTTAAAAGGAAAGGTGACTTTCATCTTTGGCGATATGACGGATTCCGCATCGCTTCTGCGGGCAATGGAAATTGCAAAGCCCGATGAAATTTACAATCTCGCGGCGCAGTCCTTTGTGACGACTTCGTGGGAAACGCCGCTTTCCACCGCCGACATTAACGCCATCGGCGTCACAAAACTTTTGGAAGCTGTCCGTTTGGTAAAGCCCGATACTCGCGTCTATCAAGCGAGCACAAGCGAAATGTTTGGCAAAGTGCAGACGATTCCGCAGAACGAAAAAACACCGTTCTATCCGCGGAGTCCTTATGGTGTATCAAAACTTTACGGCCATTGGATTATCAAAAATTACCGCGAAAGTTATGGCATGTTTGCGTGCTCTGGCATTCTCTTTAATCACGAATCCGAACGCCGTGGCGAAGAATTTGTCACGCGAAAAATTACGATTTCCGTTGCCAAAATCAAAGCGGGTTTACAGGATCACGTAGAACTCGGCAATTTAAATGCGAGCCGCGATTGGGGACATTCGGCGGATTATGTTCGTGCGATGTGGTTAATGCTTCAACAAGATAAAGCAGACGATTACGTTGTCGCGACTGGGAAAACGCACACCGTCCGCGAATTTGTTTCTCTCGCATTCCTCGCAGCGGGAATGGAACTCGAATTCCACGGCGAAGGCGTTCAAGAATATGCGACCCTCAAAGGAACGGACCGCATTCTCGTCAAAGTGAATCCGGAATTTTTCCGCCCTGCCGAAGTGGATTTGCTCATCGGCGATGCGACGAAAGCGAAAACGATTCTCGGCTGGGAACCGGAAATCACTTACGAAGAATTGGTGAATCGCATGGTGAAAAGCGACATTCAGCTTTTGGTTGAAGGTAAAATTTAATGCCGCGCACACTCGTCATCGGGGCTTCGGGATTTGTCGGTGGTTACTTGGTCCGCGAATTAGAAAGCGCGGGGCATTCTGTTTTCCAAGCGAATTATCCCGAATACGATTTGTTAAATCCGTCCGCGATGGAAAATGCGGTGAAGCAAGCCGCGCCCGATTACGTGGTCAATTTGGCGGCGATTAGTTCTGTCGGTGAAAGTTGGAAAAATCCGGTGCAGACGTTGGATGTGAACGTCAAAGGCACGTTGCATTTACTCGATGCCATTCAGCAATTTGCTCCGCACGCAAAAACTCTTCTCATCGGAAGCGCCGAAGAATACGCGCCCAAAAATTCGCCGCTTTCAGAAACGGATCCGCTCGAAGCGAGCAATCCCTATGGCATTAGCAAAATTGCACAAGAAAATTTTGCGGAACTTTACCGCAAAAAATTCGGCATGAAAATCGTGTGCACGCGTTCGTTCAATCACACGGGAATTGGGCAAACGCCGACATTTGCGCTCCCGAGTTTTTGTAAACAAGTGGCAGAAATTGACAAAAGCGGAAAGCCGGGAAAAATTTTCGTCGGCAACTTGAGCGCAGTCCGCGATTTTTCGGATGTTTCTGATGTGGTGCACGTTTATCGCGAACTTCTCGAAAACGAAAATGAATTTACGGTGTATAATGTCGGCTCGGGAATTTCGCATTCCGTTGAAGAATTGCTGCAGACGATCATCGGCTTTGCGCAGGTAAAAATTGAAGTGGTTCAGGATCCGGCAAAAATGCGTCCGGTGGACATTCCGTTCCTCTGCGCAGATATTTCGCGGATAAAAAAATTCTGGCGCGGCACATCGATTCAAACGACGATGCAAAAAATGTTCGCCGATTTTCGAAATCGCTAAAAATTTTCAAGAAAAATAATTACAATTTTGTAGTAACATTTTACAATTATTCGTTAAACATCTGCTGATTTCAGAAGAGAAGGAAATTTTTTCGCCCGAAGAAGGAAAAAACGGGGAAATTTTTCGGAAATTTGGAGAAAATTGCACTTTCAGCGGGCGGCTCGCCTCCAAAATTTTCAGCTTCTCGGAATTTCATTTCTCCGCTGCATTTTTCGAGAAGAAAACAACAAAATTGCTATATTTTGCGAGCAAAAAAGACAAAAAAGTATGGTTTGTTTCGCCTTTTTTGCGAAATCTGCGAAATTATGCCGATATTTCTGTTGGCATGCTTTTTGCAAAAGCTAGAGCAAACAAACCATAAGGAGTACATTGTGAGTATTCAAGAAGATTTTGGCAGCCTCGTGTTCAGCGCGAAGACGATGGGCAAGTACCTTTCGCACAAGACCTACGAAAGCCTCCTTGCAACGATGAAAAATGGTTCTGCTTTGGATCCGTCCATCGCAGACGAAGTCGCTGCAGGAATGAAAACTTGGGCGATTGATCATGGTGCTACGCACTTTACCCATTGGTTCCAGCCGTTAACCGGTACCACTGCAGAAAAGCATGACGCTTTTTACAATCCGGATTTTGAAGGCGGCGTTGTCGCTTCGTTCTCGGGCAAGGAATTGACCCAGGGCGAACCGGACGCATCGAGCTTCCCGTCTGGCGGTCTCCGTGCGACTTTCGAAGCCCGCGGTTACACCGCTTGGGATCCGACTTCTCCGGCTTTCATCAAGAAGAATAATGACGGCGTTGCAGTGCTTTGCATCCCGACTGTGTTCTACGGTTATCATGGCGAAGCTCTCGATAAGAAGACTCCGCTTCTCCGTTCGCAGGCAGCTCTTGTCAAGCAGCTTCACCGCGTTGCAAAACTCTTCAAAATCGAAGGCAATGAACGCCCGTTTGCAACTCTCGGACCTGAACAGGAATACTTCCTCGTCGATGCCGATGTTTACAGCAAACGTCCGGATTTGATTCAGACCGGTCGCACCCTTTTCGGTGTTCGTCCGGCTCGTCACCAGCAGCTCGAAGACCATTACTTTGGTAAGATTAAGAATCGCGTTCTTTCGTTCATGGCAGAAGTTGATCGCGAACTTTGGAAACTCGGCGTTCCGGCGAAGACTCGTCACAACGAAGTGAGTCCGGCTCAGTTTGAACTTGCTCCGGTTTTCGAAGAACAGAATTTGTCTTCGGATCATAACATGCTCACGATGGAAGTTCTCCAGAATGTGGCTGAACGTTATGGCATGGTTTGCCTCACTCACGAAAAACCGTTTGACGGTGTGAATGGTTCGGGCAAGCACAACAACTGGTCCATCACGGGCCCGGATGGCAAGAACTGGCTTTCTCCAGGAAAGACTCCGCACGAAAATGCAAAGTTCTTGATGGTTCTCGTTTCGATTATCAAGGGCGTTGATACCTTTGCTCCGCTGCTCCGCGCAAGTGTGGCAAGTGCAGGTAACGATCACCGTTTGGGCGCAAACGAAGCTCCTCCGGCTATCATTTCTATCTTCCTCGGCGATCAGCTCACCGATATCATCAACCAGCTCGAAAAGGGCACTCCGTCTTCTTCGAAGAAGGGCGGCGAAATTGAAATCGGCGTTTCGACTTTGCCGAAGCTCCCGCAGGATGCAACCGACCGTAACCGTACGAGCCCGTTTGCATTCACCGGCAACAAGTTTGAATTCCGCGCTGTCGGAAGCGAACAGAGCTGCTCTACTGCAAACACTGCTTTGAACGCAATCGTCGCATGGGCTTTGGACGATGTGATGAATCAGATTGAAGCTTTGACTGCAAAGGGCACCGAATTCAACGCAGCTCTCCAAACTGTGCTGCAGAAAGAAATCAAGGAACACAAGCGCGTGCTCTTTGACGGAAACGGTTACAGCGATGAATGGAAGGCTGAAGCTGCTCGTCGCGGACTTCCGAATTTGAAGACGACTCTCGACGCTATCGAAGCTTATCGCGATCCGAAGGTGATCAAACTTTACAAGGATTACGGTGTTCTTTCCGAAGTTGAACTCGAAAGCCGTTATGTGATTGAAAAGGAAAAGTACGAAGCGGTTGTCGCTCTCGAAGCGAACTGCGCTTTGACGATGGCGAAGACAATGTTCCTCCCCGAAGGCATTTCTTACGCAGTCGAACTCGCAGAATCTTCTTCGGCTCTTACCGATTTCATCCATTCGGGCATTTCGAAGCTCGCCAAGAGCGCTGCAGAAGAAGTGGAAGCTTTGACGCAGGAAATTGAAAAGCTTGAAGCGGCAATCGATAAAGCGGATCCAGCTCTCGAACTCGCAGGAATGGCAAGTGTTCGCAAGCACGTCGATGCTTTGGAACGCATCGTTCCGGAAAGTCAGTGGCCGGTTCCTGGCTACGGTGAAATGTTCTTCATCGGCTAACCGAAACTTTCAAAAAGCCCCGCGCAAGCGGGGCTTTTTCATTTTAAAAATTCAACGCAAAACGCGCGCCTTTGGCGCGCGTTCATTTTCCTTTTTGCAAAAACTTAAACTTTTGAAAGCAAAAATTTCCGCAGCGGTTCATAATGCGGATCGGTAAATCCGAAGTCCATTTCCTTATAACTCCACAAGGAATGTCCAATGCCGAATTTATCAAAAGTCTGAAGAACAGCGTCAAACCATTTCACGGTTTCGTTTGCATCTGCTTGATCGATGACGCCGAATTCGCCGCAGTAAAGGGGAACGCCATTTTTCTTGGCAACAGAAACCGCTTCGGTTAAGAATGCTTCAAAAAATTCTGTTCCCATTTTTTTGCAGTTTGCTTTCAAAATATTTTCGCCCATGTAACCGAGCGGGCGAGAATTTTCGCGGAAGAATTGTAGGTCGTCGGTAAACGGAATCGCGGGCTGATTTTTGAGCGCAGGAACCCAAGAAGCTTTTTGATGCGTAAAGAGAAGTGGCTCGTACAAATGAAATGTATAGATGATATTTTTCGTCGTCGGCGGAAGCAAATCTTTGACGAAACACGCGCTGTTCCAGCAAACGCCACCGTAAATAATCGGCGTCTCGGGCGCATTCTTGCGGATAACTTCCACCGCTTTCTGAATCAAATCATTCCACGGTTTTCGAAATTCTAAATCGGTCACTTCATTCAAAAGTTCAAAGGCGACATTTTCTGCGTGTGCATAACGTTTCGAAACGCGATCCCACAACGCTAAAAAACGTTTCTGCAAAATTTCGTTAGCGAATAAATTATTCTTTTCGTTATCGCCGAAATCGTTAAAGTCAAATCCCGCGGTTTTATGCAAATCCAAGATGACATTTAAACCTGAAATTTTTCCCCAGTTGACTGCATTATCCAAGTACTTCCAATTTTCGGGAAGGTCATTTCCGTTTGCGTCTTCGATTACATTAAAATCAAAAGGCACGCGCACATGATCAAATTTCCACTGGGCGATTTGCTGAAAATCTTTTTCGGTGATAAAGGTTTCGTAGCGTTCTTTCGTGTAATTGCACTGCGAAAGCCAACCGCCGAGATTGATTCCGTTTTGAAGAGCGATCATTGCGGACTCCTTGGAAAAATTATTAGTGATTGCGAAAATTTTTACGCGGTTTTGAATGCGAAAAACGGCGACGTTCTTCTGTTTTTTTGGCGATGCGAATTCCATCGTTTCCGATGAAAATGCGACCTTGACGGAAAAGTCCACCGATGACTTTTTTGAAAGCTTTTTTCGAAAGACCGAATTCTTGCTGAATTTCTTCCGGAGAACTGCTATCGGAGAAGGGGAGAATTCCGCCGGCTTCTTCGAGCTTTTTCATAATATCATCGGCTGCGTCCATCGTCGCGTGATAACCGACGGGTTTTAAACTCAAAGTCAAACGGCCATCTTCGCGGATGTTTTGAATGTAACCTTCGCCGGTATCACCGATTTCAAAAGTTTCGTCTTGCGTTGAAGCGTCTAAATGCAAACGTCCCGTGTAACGGTTGTTCACCAAAAAATCGACGTAATCGTCAGCGACATCGTAAACCGCTAAATTGACTTTTTGCGAAATGTGCAAATCGCGCGTATCGCGGTCGAGGAATGCTTTGATTTTTTCGGTAGCGACAATGCGCGCTGTGCGTTCATCTTCTAAAATGAAAACAACGCAGCGATCGCCGGGAATGAGTTTTCCCAGTTGTTGCTTATACGGCAAAAACAAATCTTTGTCTAGACCCCAATCGAGGAAGGCGCCGACATCGTTTACATCTTTCACTTCTAAAACGGCAAATTCACCGACGGTCGCATACGGTTTCTGCGTCGTAGCGACAGGACGACCTTCGTTGTCTAGATAAATGAAAACGTCTAATGTATCGCCTTTTTGGAGGCCTGCGGGCGCTTTAGATCCGGGCAAAAGAACGCGTCCACCGCTTTCGACTTCCAAGTAAAATCCCTGCGGCTTAATGTCTTCAACCCGAGCGTATTCAAAGTGTCCAATATGCATAAAATCACCTCAAGACAAATTTAGAAAATTAGAATTTTGCGTTTCCAGAAACGTCGAGCATTACCGCAGAAAGCGCGCTTTCTTTGCGAGTTCCCGAACCGGGAAAATCAAGACCTTGTCCTTTCGCCCAAAGAATTTTTGCCCGCGGAAATTTTTGCTGCAGCGTTTTCAAAGTTTCTTTTGCCAAACTTTCGGGAGTGCATTCGCTAAAATTAGTGCTCGCTAAAAAGAATGCACTTGGCGAAAGAATTTCGGCGACTTCGGAAACGAGAGTTTGAAAATCAGACTTGACAGAAAATGTCTTTCCTTTATTACGAGAAAAACTCGGCGGGTCTAAAATGACGCCGTCAAAATGCAAGCCTTTGCGCATGCACCACGCTAAATATTCGCGGCTATCGCCTTTAAAAAATTCGCCCTTTTGAATTTCAAGATGATTTAGCCGATAATTTTCGCGGCCTTTTTCCAAAATTTTTCCGCTGATGTCAGCGTTCACTGCACGCGTGCTCCCGCCGATTCTTGCGTGTACCGCAAAACTGCACGTGTAGCTAAAAAGATTTAAAATTTCTTTTCCGCGAGAGCGCGATTCAACATCGAAACGCCCATCGCGCATATCCAAAAAAAGTCCCGGATTTACCGTGTCCAAAAGATCGACGTGAAATTTTGCGTTTCCTTCGCGGACGATTGTTTGTGCGGCATTTTCGTTTCCGAAGTGCACTTCCATTTCGGGCTTTTCGAGAGATTTTCCCGATGGCGAAAGACGAAATTTTGAAACGAGAAAATCGGGCGAAAAAATGCTTTGCACGGCGGCTGCGATTTCTGCTTTTCGGGGTAAAAGTTCTGCGCCAAAATATTGAATTTGAAAACAATTTGCGTAGCGGTCAATTGCTACGCCGGGAAGTCCGTCATCGGCTCCATTGACTACGCGAAATGCATCCGTCACTTCAAAAAGCGAAGCGCGTTTGGCAAAAGCCATTTCGATTTTTTCTTTTAGCGAATTTTTCACACGATAAATTTAGTTTTTTCCGAAAATGGAAAAGGCGAAAGAGAATGGCTTCTAACGCTTAATTTTATTATATTCCTTTTAGAGGTAATCCTATGCAAAATCGCATTTTGTTTTTACTCGCCGACGGATTTGAAGAATCCGAAATGGTTCTGCCATTTGATATTTTGACACGCGGAGGCGTTAAAGTTTCTCTTGCAAGTATTCACGAAGATCCTTACGTCGAAGGCGCTCACGGGCTCACGATTAAAGCGGATGCGCTTCTTTCCGAAGTGGATTTGAAACTCTTCTCGGGAGTATTTCTTCCGGGCGGCGGTCGTGGCGTCGAAAATTTGCGGGCATTGGAAGCGGTGCTTGAAACCGTGCGTTCTTTTGTCTCGGCAGATAAATGGGTGACGGCAATTTGTGCGGCTCCGATTGTTCTTGCGTTAGCGGGAATTCTCCACGATAAACGCGTGACGAGTTATCCTTCGACCGAAGCGGATATTCGCCCGTATTGCAAAGCGTATTCAAACGATCGCGTCGTCGTTGACGGAAAATTGGTGACGAGTCGCGGGCCGGGTTCTGCGGAAGAATTTGGGTTTGCTCTGCTTTCGCTTTTAGAAGGCGAAGAAAAAATGACAGCCGTAAAAGCCGGCATGGTCGCGCGCTAAACTCGCAAATCATTCTTAGAAAAGAGCGTTCTTTTTGAGAGCGCTCAAAAAATTTTTAAATTTATTTGCATGAAGCCAGAAGTATTTCTTTACGATACCACATTACGCGATGGAAATCAGGATCGCAAAATTTCTCTTTCCTTAGCGGACAAATTGCAAATTGCAAAGCTTTTGGACGCATTTGGTTTTGATTATATCGAAGGCGGTTGGCCAAATCCGAGTAATCCGACGGATGTGGAATTTTACAAGCGCATCGGCGAAATGCATTTAACGCATGCAAAAATTGCAGCGTTTGGAAGCACTCGTCGCCCGAAAGTTCTTGCTGAAAATGATCCGCTCTTGCAATCTCTCATTGCAAGCCAAGCTCCGGTCAAAACGATTTTTGGCAAAAGTTGGGATTTGCATGTGACCGAAGTCATTCGCACGACTCTTGAAGAAAATCTGGATATGATTGAATCTTCGGTGCGCTTCTTAAAAGAAAATTCTGAAGAAACGATTTACGATGCGGAACATTTCTTTGATGGTTACAAAGCAAATCCGCAATATGCGATGGAAACGATTAAAGCGGCTGCTCTCGGCGGCGCAGACTTTATCGTTCTTTGCGATACAAACGGCGGCACGATGCCGTGGGAAATGAAATCGATTCTTGCCGAAGTGCAAAAAGTCATCTCGGTTCCGCTCGGCATTCACGCGCATAATGATAGCGGTCTTGCGGTTGCAAACTCGCTCGTCTCCGTCGATGCGGGCGTGCACATGGTGCAAGGAGTTTTGAACGGTTACGGCGAACGTTGCGGTAACGCAGACTTAACGACTATCGCTGCGGATTTGGTTTTCAAATTGAAAAAGCAAATTTATTGCGGCGAAAATATGAAAGACCTGCGCAAAGTGAGTCTCGCTCTCGATCAAATCGTCAACATTCCGAGCGACATTAAAGCACCGTATGTCGGCGATGCAGCGTTTGCGCACAAAGGCGGCGCTCATATCGATGGCGTGATGAAAGTTTCGCGGAGCTTTGAACATGTCGATCCGAAGTCGGTAGGGAACAACCGCGTCTTCGTCACAAGCGATCAAGCGGGTGGTTCTTTGGTCGTCGAAAAAATTAAAGAATTGCTGCACATTGAAATTGACAAGAAAGATCCGAAGGTGCAAAATCTTTTGCATTTGATTAAGGAACGCGAAAATGCGGGCTGGCATTTTGACAGCGCAGAAGCGAGTTTTGAAATGCTCGTTTACCGCACACTCGGACGTTTTGCGCAGCCGTTTACGGTGGAAAATTATCGCGTCATCGAAGACCGTTCCGAACAAGGCGTAAGCGTTTCGCAGGCGTCGGTGAAGCTTCGCGTGAACGATGAAATTAGTCATCAAGTTGCCGAAGGCGATGGCCCGGTGAACGCTCTCGATGCGGCTCTTCGCAAAGCGCTTTTGCCGTATTATCCGTATATGAAGAATGTGCGCTTGGACGATTTTAAAGTGCGCGTTCTCGGTTCGAATGTCGGCTCGGATGCGCATGTTCGCGTGTGGAGTACATTCGGCGACGAAGATGGCGTATGGCATGTCGCAGGCGTTTCGACAAATATCATCGAAGCGTCTTGGTTCGCACTCGTGGACGGACTTTCGTATAAGATGTACAAAGAATCTTTAAAAGGAAATGCAAGATGAAAATCATCAAGGTCAAGCAGAATTCGCAAGAAGTCGATCGTATTTGCGCACGTGGTGTTGCACCGACCGAAGAAATTCATCAAAAGGTGAAGAAGATTCTGGAAGACGTCCGCGAAGGCGGTTTAGAAAAAGCGGTGGAATACGCTCAAAAATTTGACGGCTTAAAAGGCAAAAAACTCGCAGTGAGCGAAAGTCAAATTTCTAAGCTCGCCGACAAAGTCACGCCGACTCTTGCCAAAGCAATTCGCCAAGCGATTAAAAATGCAGTTGCATTTCACAAGCACGAACTCAAGGATTTGAACGGTTTTACATTCAAAGGCAAAGATGGGGAAGTGCTTGGTCAACGCATTCGTCCGATGCATCGCGTAGGTCTTTATGTGCCCGGTGGCGCTGCGGTTTATCCGAGTACGGTGATTATGAATGCTGTTCCCGCTCTCGTCGCCGGCGTTGATGAAATCGTTGTCACGACTCCAGCAAAAGATGGCATTCATCCGTCCGTTGCATTTGTTCTTCGCGAACTTGGCATTACCGAAGTCTATCACATCGGCGGAGCACAAGCGATTGCGCTTCTCGCTTACGGCGCCAAAGGAATTGAACCGGTCGATAAAATTGTAGGCCCCGGAAATGTCTTTGCGGCAATTGCGAAAAAAGAAGTTTTCGGAACCGTCGATATCGATATGATCGCTGGCCCTTCCGAAATTTTAGTGCTCGCAGATTCTTCGGCAGATCCGGATTTTGTGGCCGCCGATTTGTTAAGTCAAGCGGAACACGGTTCGGGCTTCGAAGCAGCGCTTTGCATTACCGATAACATGGAAACCGCCGAAATGATTTCGGAATGCGTCGATGAACAAGTGGAAAAATCGCCGAAGAAAGAACTCTTAGAAAAAGTTCTCGCAAATTTCGGACGCATCTTGGTCGTGAAAGATTGGTTTGACGGCGTTGCGATTGCAAACCGCATCGCTCCCGAACATTTGGAAATCATGACTCGCGAAGCCGAAGAACTTTCGGAAAGCATTGTGAATGCCGGCGCCGTTTTCATCGGTCCGTGGTCAAGTGAACCGGTCGGCGATTATTTTGCAGGCCCCGATCATGTGCTCCCGACGAATGGAACCGCACGCTTCTCCAGTCCGCTCGGCGTTTATGATTTCGTCAAACGGATGAGCGTCATCCGCTATTCGCAAAAAGCGATTTTGAAAAATGGCAAAGCAATCGCCGAAATGGCGAATACCGAAGGATTCATCCATCACGCTAACGCCGTTTTAAAAAGACTGTAAAAAAGAACTCTCTAAGCGCAATGCGCTTAGAGAGATTTTCTTTGAAAAATCAAAACAGCACCCTTAAAAAAGGATGCTGTTTTTTAATGGAGGACTAGAGCGGAAAAAGGGACTCGAACCCTCGACGTTCAGCTTGGGAAGCTGACGCTCTACCAACTGAGCTATTTCCGCAGGCGTTACAAATGTAATAAAGATTTTTTGATTTGGACAGCTTCGCCGGAAATTTTTATCGTTTAAGCATGAAGTTTCGGATGCGTATTTTTGTGGTCGCCTTATTCTGCGGATTATTTTCATTTGGATTTTCCGAAGAAAGTAAATCGCTTTGGGATTCTTTTACAGGATTTTTTAGTTCAAAAGCAAAGCCTGCGGGCGAAGGTCCATTGTATCAACAACTCGCAGACATCGATAATGAAATTCAAGATGTGCAGTGGCGTTATTCGCGGGAAAGGCGCGCCGTGCGCAAGTCGCATTATAAAATGCAATTAAAAGATTTACATACTTCGCGGGATTCGCTCGCGGCTCTCATTCAAAAACAAGAATCGGAAAAATCATCGATAAGTTCTGCAACGCAAGCAAAGTCTTCGGCGGTTTTGTCGAGTTCCTCGGCGGCGATTTCTTCGAAGGCTTTATCTTCGAGTTCGCTTGCGATTTCTTCCTCGGCGATTTCTTCCTCGGCGATTTCTTCTTCGAGCGCAGAATCGTCTTCGTCTGTCGAAGTTCCTATCGCTCCGCCTGCGTCAATTCCTACGCCGGATTCTGTAGTGGTGACGGTAACTGTAACCAAGTATATTCGCGATACGGTAATTGTCCGCGATACGATTTTTGTGCACGATACCGTCTTCGTCGAGAAAAAATAACTTGGAATAAATTAACCAATATAAATTAACTCATATAAAGTAATCATTATAAATTCACTAAACGGAATAAAAATGCAACAAGAATTTGCGCCAGCGAAAATCAATCTTTTTTTGGATATTCTTTTGAAGCGTCCCGATGGCTATCATAATTTAGGAACGCTTTTTCAAACAATCAACGTGGGCGACACTCTTTCGGGCGAAGTCAATTCGACGGGCGAAATCATCATGCGCTACAATGCGCCGCAGGAATATCCCTTAGAAAAAGATCTCGTTTACAAAGCCGCAAAACTTTTGCAGCGAAAATTTTCGGTGAAAGCGGGCGCAGAATTTTACTTAGAAAAAAAAATGCCGCTCGGTGCAGGCCTTGGCGGAGGAAGCGCAGACGCTGCAGCCGCTTTCCGCTTGCTCAATCGCCTGTGGAATTTGAATCTTTCTTGCGAAGAATTGGAAAAACTCGGAACCGAAATTGGCGCTGACGTTCCGTTCTTAATCCGCGGCGGCAGTGCTTTGGCCGAGGGAATCGGAGAACGCTTAACGCATTTAGAACCGTTATCTCTTCCTTCGGGCGGAGCTCTTTTGGTTGCGACTCCGCATTGCGCAGTTCCGACGAAAGCCGCTTACGCAGGATGCATTCCTTCGGGAGAATCGCGCTGGGACGCTTATAAAAATTCACCTTTCCGCGATTTTCAGGGCGCATTTAATAAATTCGAAGAATCGGTTTTCCCGCAATTTCCGTTAATTTCAGAGATGAAAAATGACTTTTTAGAAGGCGGCGCTGCGGTCGCACTCATGTCGGGCTCGGGCGCATCGGTCTTTGGCATTTTCAAAAATCGCGCAGATGCTGAAAAAACAGCTGAGAAAATCGCCAAAAATGCGCGATTTGTCGCGGTGACCGAATTCTTTGCCGGTTTTTTTGTTTAGAATGCAATTTTTTTGCTCGAACCCCTTGCGAAAACAAAAAATGTTTTCTATAATTGGGTCACCCTTTGGGGTATCGTCAAGTTGGTAAGACAACAGATTTTGATTCTGTTATTCGTTGGTTCGAGTCCAGCTACCCCAATAGGTTTTTTTATTTTAAATACTTTTGGAGAAATAATGCAACTTACAACACTCAAAGCAACCTCGAGAGTATCGGGCTCGTCTCGTGCAACTGGTCGTCTTCGCAAAGAAGGTCAGATTCCGGCGGTCTATTATGGTAAGGGTCAAGAGGCGGTAAGTATCAGCGTGAATGCTCAAGACGTGGCAAAAGTCCTCGCTCCGGGCAAGCGTTATACCCTTCTGGATCTCGAAATTGATGGCAAGGCTGGCAATCCGGCGGTCATCTACAACTATCAGAAGGACTCCATTTCGTTCGCTATCGATCACATCGACTTTTTGAAGATCGATGAAGCGACTCCGATTACAGTTCGCGTTCCGGTTGTTCTCAAGGGTCTTCCGGTTGGCGTGAAGAATGAAGGCGGTCTCTTCTCTCAGATTTCCCGCTACATTAAGCTCAGCGCAACTCCGGAAAAGATTCCGGCAAATGTCACCTTGGATATTTCTGATTTCCACGCTGGTGTGACTTTTTACGCAAAGGCTCTCAAGTTGGAAGGTGTGAAGCTTGCTTCTCCGGAACGCACAGTTATCTTCACGATTTCGACTAAGGCTAAGGCTGCAAAGATCGAAGCTGCTGAAGAAGCACTCGTTGCATCCGTTGCTCCTGCTGCCGCTCCGGCTGCTGATGCTGCTGCAGCTCCGGCTGCTGACGCAGACAAGAAGTAATTTTCTTGACAAATTTCAAAAAAGCCTCGCGCAAGCGGGGCTTTTTTGTATTTCTTCAAAGCCGGCTGGGCTAGTGGCCAAATTTTTAATAGAAGTTTGAATTGAGTTTGCACCGCTCCGCAGAGAGCATCTCCTTTTTCAAAAAATGAAGAGACTTGCGACGCTTTATTGCATACTCATTATTAGTTTTTATTGAATTTATTAAAAAAAACTAATGAATTTTTGTGATTTTCTCTTGCAAACGTAACGTTTTTTTTACATTTTGCGCCAAAATAAATTTATTCGTTTCAGAAGGATGGATCTATGAATAAGTTTTTCGGTTGTTTGAGAGTTGCAGCGATTGCATCGGCTGCATTTGTGGCTTGCGATGACTCGAGCAGTTCTCCTAGCGGCGACGACCTCAGCAGTTCTAGCGCAGAAGTCAAGAACGAAGTTTATTCGAAAGATGACCTTGAAGAATGCGTGAAGGCAAATGACGGCGACACCGTTTTCGTCCAAGATGAAAAAGTCAATTACGTTTGCCAAGAAGGCGAGTGGATTGCAGAAGCAAAATCTTCTTCTTCGGAAAAGGTCAGCTCCAGCAGCGAAAAAGATGAAAAGTCGAGCTCGTCTGTAAAGTCTTCGGAATCTAAGAAATCTTCAAGTTCCGTAGCAAAGTCTTCGGAATCTAAGAAGTCTTCTAGTTCTGTAGCAAAGTCTTCGGAATCTAAGAAGTCTTCTAGTTCTGTAGAAAAGTCTTCGGAATCGAAGGAATCATCTAGTTCCGCAGAAAAGTCTTCGGAATCTAAGGAATCTTCAAGTTCTGTAGAAGAAAGTTCTTCGAGCTTTTGTTCGCTTGACAACTGTGGACTTCAGGAAGGGGAATCCGAATCTGGACAGCTTTAGTTCGGATTCTTAATGGCGCGCGAAAATTAAACGCTTTTAATTTCTTAAACTCCTAAGTCTTCATCTTTCATTTCTAATTTTTTCCATTTTCCCGGTTGTAAACCATCGAGTTTTAAGCGCCCGATTTGGATGCGGATAAGCCGAAGAGTGGGGAAGCCGACGGAGGCTGTCATGTGGCGGACTTGGCGATTTTTGCCTTCGGTTAAAGTGAGCTGAATCCAAGACGTGGGAATATTTTTGCGAAAACGAACGGGCGGAATTCTTTCCCAAAGATTTTCGGGCGCAGGGACGCATTTGGCTTCGCACTTTTTCGTATGATAACCTTGAATGATGACGCCGCTACGCAATTTTTGCAACGCTTCTTCGGTCACTTGGCCTTCGACTTGCGCAAGATAAGTTCGCGGGTGACCATTTTTAGGCGAGAGCAATTTTTGAATGAGTTTTCCGTTGTCGGTTAAAAGAAGAGCGCCTTCGCTATCGTGATCCAAGCGCCCCGCCGCATAAACTCCTTTTGGAAATCCAAATTCGTTTAAAGCGCGGTGCCCGCCTTCGGGGGTGAATTGACTCAAAACACCAAAAGGTTTATTGAAAAGAATAAGCGCCATGACGACGCAAAATTAGAATTGTTTTTGTATTTCGTTTCGATGAAAGTGGGAGAGTTTCTTTGAATTTTCTATAATTGAAAGCGATATGAAAAATGTTGATACGATTGCCGTTTTGGATTTCGGCGGACAGTATGCGCACTTGATTGCGAACCGCGTTCGTCGTCTGGGAGTTTTTACCGAAATTCATTCTCCGAATGCTCCGGTTTCGGAACTTGAAGGGGTGAAGGGAATTATTTATAGCGGTGGACCTTCGAGCGTTTATGCGCCAGATGCGCCCGCTTACAATCCCGCGATTTTGGATATTCCCGTTCCGAAGCTCGGCATTTGCTACGGACATCAACTGATTGCGCAACAACTCGGCGGGCACGTAGAACCGGGAAAAGTGAAAGAATACGGCATCGCAGATTTAGAAGTCGAAGATGAAAATTGCCCCATCTTAAAAGGCCTCCCGAAGGCTTCGCCGATGTGGATGAGTCACGGTGACCAAGTGACGGAACTGCCCGCGGGTTACCGCATTGTCGCAAGCACGAAAGATTGCAAAGTCGCTGCGGTTGCCTTTGACAGCGAACTTCCGAATCGGAAAATTTTCGGCATTCAATTCCATCCCGAAGTGACTCACAGCCGTTTCGGCATGAAAATTCTCGACAACTTTATCGATGTCTGCGGCGCTTCGCGTTCGTGGAATATGAAAAGTTATTTGCCGTTAATCACGCAAAAAATCAAAGACCAAGTGAAAGAACGCAAAGTGTTCTTGCTCGTGAGCGGTGGCGTCGATTCAACGGTGGCATTCGTTCTTTTGAACCGCGTTCTCGGATCCGAAAAAGTCCTCGGCCTTCATGTAGATAACGGGATGATGCGCCTCGGCGAATCGCAAAAAATCATGGAATTTTTGAAAGCCGAAGGCATGAATAATTTGAAAGTCCGCGATGCGAGCGATCACTTTTTGGCAAAGCTCCAAGGGGTCACTGCTCCCGAAACGAAGCGCGGCATTATCGGCAAAGAATTCCTTGTCGTCAAAGACGAAGAAATGGCGAAGCTCCATTTGGATCCGAATGAATGGATGATGGCGCAAGGAACGATTTATCCGGATACGATTGAAAGCGGTGGCACCAAAAATGCAGATAAAATTAAAACGCATCACAACCGCGTGAAAGAAGTTTTGGATTTGATGGAAAAAGGCTTGGTCTTAGAACCGCTCGCGGATTTGTATAAAGATGAAGTGCGTGCTCTCGGTGAAGAACTCGGCATTCCGCACAATCTCGTGTGGCGGCATCCGTTCCCAGGTCCGGGTCTTGGCGTGCGTCTGCTCTGCAGCGACGGCGTCCTCGGCAAAGATATGGTCGCATTGGATGAGGTGAAAGATTCGAATGGAAATTCTCTCGTCGATTATTTGCGCGAAAATAAAATTTCGGGATATATTCTTCCGATTAAAAGCGTGGGCGTGCAAGGCGACGGCAGAACATATGCGCAGCCGTTCCTCATTACAACGCCGAATTTGAGCTGGAAAGAATGCGAAAAATTTGCGACGGAACTTGCGAATCGTTTTAAGGCGATTAACCGCGTGATTTATCAAATCGGAACTGTGGAGGCTTCGGAACCGAAACTCGTTGCGCAATATGCGACCCGCGAAAATTTCGACACTCTCCGCAAATTTGATGATATCTGCACGCAATTCTTGCAAGAGAATGATTTATACGAAAAAATTTGGCAGATGCCCGTGGTCTCGGTACCGCTCCGCGTGAAAAATTTACCGTGCATTGTGATGCGCCCAGTCAATTCGACGGAAGCGATGACCGCAAACTTTGCGGAAATCGATCCGCAAGCCCTCGCCAAATTGTGGCAGCGCTTCTTAAACGCAGGCGCAGGCTCACTCTGGTACGATGTGACGCACAAGCCGCCCGGAACCATTGAGTGGGAATGATAAAAAAGAACCGCGATGCGGTTCTTTTTTAATGAGAAATAAGGAGGGAGAGTTTTGAGAACTTAGAGCTTAGAACTTTGATCTTAGAAAACTCTAAGTTCTAAGATCTTGCATAGCGCACGAAGCGCCTAACTCTCTAATTATGCATTGTTAATTATCCATTATAAATTGAATCCAAGCGGTATTTCTCTTCTGCGAAAGTAAAAGGGAATCGCTTTTCTAATTATAAAAGCTTCTCCGACACTCCGATGAAGGTCGTGACGCCCGTCTCTAGGCTCTCCGACGCTCCGATGAAGGTAGCGACGCCCGTCTCTAGGCTCTCCGACGCTCCGATGAAGGTAGCGTCGGCCGTTTCTAGGCTCTCCGGGACTCCGATGAAGGTAGCGACGCCCGTCTCTAGGCTCTCCGACACTCCGATGAAGGTAGCGACGGCCGTTTCTAGGTTGTCCGAGCGTCCGATGAAGCTAGTGACGACCGTTTCTAGCTTCTCCGAGCGTCCGATGAAGGTAGCGACGGCCGTCTCCAGGCTATCCGACACTCCGATGAAGCTAGCGACGACTGTTTCTAGGTTGTCTGAGCGTCCGATAAAGGTGGAAACGGAAATAGTTAGGAATTAGGAGAGCGGTGCGCACTCATTTCTCATTCTTTATACGCACAGCAACGGTAGGAAATCGAGGGGTCGGTGTAGAATGCAGCGGCGCCTTTGTACTTTTTATTTTCGCCGGTAAAGAAAACGGCTTCGGTGCGAATCGCTTCGTATTTCAAATTGCCCGCCAATTCTTCGAGCCATTTCTTGCCGCCTTTTTTGTATTCGGTTAATGGCGCATAATCTTCGCCGAGCGAATCCCCATCGGCAGAAGATACTTTGAAAATTTGAATCGAATCTTTGAAATCTTTTTTCGTGAGTTTCTTGTAGAGGGTGCGGGCGGTGTCGAGGGTGTAACTCGTATCAACCTTTGTGCCTTCGCGGTAAAGGTAAACGGTGTCTTGCGTGTAGCCGGCGCGGGAGCGGTTCGGGAGCGAATACGTCGTGCATTTAGAAAGCGATTCGCGGGAACTTCCTGTGTAATAGACGTAGCTTGAACCGCGGAGAACGTAGAGCATCGTATCGGAGGGACCGATTGTCCATTCTTGAAAGCCGCCCGAAAGATCGCGGATACCGTCGGGGCTTACGCAGAGTTTGTTCCGCTTTTTCATATCCAGCGCAAGAGTGGAATCGTCCGAGCCGACACCGCAATTTTTATACAAGAATTCGGTGGCAGAAAAATCCCCGTCTTCGATGACGCCGTAAGACGAACGCCCTTGAGCCATGCACGCAGCTTTCCAATCGGCGGATTTGCAAAGGGAAATGGTGAAGCCGCTTGCGCTCATCGCTTCGCAGCCGGCGACCGCTTCGCTATAGAGAACGCCGTGGGCAAAGGTGCTATCGGAATCGCGGTGTTCAAATTGTTCGATGCAGAAACGCGTCGTATCGCTTGTGCGGACGGGGACAAATCCTTCGGGGCAATTTAAGTCGGCTTCGGGACCTTCGGAAACGTAAATGGTATCGGTAAGCGCTTTCGAATAATAGCCCGAAGAATCCATCGAACGGATGCGGAGAATGACGGTATCTTTCGGCACAATCCAACGAATGGTATCGGTGACGTATTCGCCCGTTGCGGATACTGCCATCGAGTCGCCACTAACTTTATACGACTTCGTGTATTTTTCTTCGGACATGCCGCCGGCACCTGCCGCCACTTCCCACGATTTTCCGTTCCAAATGCAGACTTCGTATTTTTTTACTTGGCGGTAGCAGAGCCCTTCGAAGCAATCATTCGGGTAATGCAAAATCGAGTCGGCGGTAATTCGGCTGGTATCGGAAAGAGGGTCAGCGCTTCGCGCCCAAAAGAGGATGATTCGGTTCGAATCGAGAGTGGCTTTGCCTAGAGAATCGGTTTCGTAACGGAGAGTTTTCGGCATGAGCGGAGCGATGCGATCGGTCGTCATAAACAGTTGATTCGTTTCGACGGAACCTGTTCCCGATGCGTTTCCCGCAGAATCCCATGCGATAATTCCAATCGTATAATTGCTTTCGGGGCTTAATCCTTCGATAATCATGCGGAATCGGTTTGCACTATCCGCTGAAAAGTCAAATCCTTTGCCGTCTAAAACAGCGAGACGCAAATAATTTTTCGAAGCGTCGCCTTGCGAGGTGGTGTCAATCCAAAGAGAATCATTTGTAAAACGGAAACGGTGATGTCTTTTCCACAATTCATTGCCGAGAGAATCCGATTTTCCTTGATGCGTAATTTTTACTTTGACGCGGCGCAAATCTTGATTTTCATTTTCGGCCCAAAGGAGCACATTGTAGCCGGCGATGGGTCCCGAAAGACTTTCGGGCGCGTAATAATCCCGCTGATCGGTGGGCCGCGCCCAATCGATTGCGACGCCTGTTGTCCAAACGGAATCGGTAATCGTTACGAGAGAAGGCGGCAAGTCATCACCAAAATGCACAAAGATATGTTGCACATCTCCCGAGCGGACATTGTCTGCGTATTCGCACCAAATGGCAATCGCTAAACTGTCTTGGTGCAAATAATCTTTCACATATTTGGTAAGGTCAAGAGTGTCGTAAAGTTTTTCGGGATTTTGAAAGGCGACTTGAATGGAATGTTCTTTGGCTCCGCTCGGAACACTCGTCGTGGAATCGTCCACGTAAAGAGTATCTACCCAAATATGAAAACGCTGAAGATTTTCCGTTTCGATGGGAATTCTCCAGCGCAGTTGATAGCAGTAAGTCGATGAATCGCTTTTACTAGAACAGCCGCGCAAAATGGAAAGATCTTGAACGGCGCGTTCAAAACTGTAATCGTCGTGAGCATTTGTATCGGAACAAGCGTCAAATACGAGAACGCAAACGAGACAAAGAAAAGCGAGAATCGGAGTGAAAATTTTCATCGGGAACAAGATACAAAAATCTAGTGCTTCCCGACGATCTGATTTAGAAAGTATTGGTGCATGCTCAAGTCAGAAGAAAGTTCGGGATGAAATGAAATCGCGAGTTGCTTCTGGTATTGAACGGCGACGATTTGACCTTTTACTTTTGCCAAAATTTTCACGCCATCGCGGACGCTTTCGACTTGCGGTGCGCGGATAAATGTCATCGGAATTTTTCCGATTCCTTCGACATTTTCTTCGGTATAAAAACTGCCGAGCTGACGCCCGTAAGCGTTGCGTTCTACTGTGACGGGGAGAGTTCCGAAATAGGTGTTTTTATCGTTGCTCAATTTTTCGGCGAGAAGAATGAGGCCTGCGCAAGTTCCAAAAGTCGGAAGTCCGTTTTGAATGCGTTCTTGCAGCGGAGAAAAAAGTCCTAAATCGCGGAGAAGTTTTCCTTGAACGGTGCTTTCGCCGCCTGGGAGAATGAGTCCGTCAAATTCGCGGTCTAAATCCTTCAACTGACGAATTTCAAAAGTGTTGACTCCGAGTTTTGCAAGCATTTGCCGGTGTTCGGCAAATGCTCCTTGAACCGCCAATACGCCGATAAGTGGTGTATTGTTTGGGGGCATTATTTGCCTCGTTCTGCCATGAGCAACGAAATTTCTTGTTCGTTAATGCCGACCATCGCTTCGCCCAAATCTTCGGAAAGTTTTGCGATGAGTTTTGCGTCGGTGTAATTGGTAACCGCTTGCACGATTGCCGCAGCACGCTTTGCCGGATTTCCGGATTTGAAAATTCCCGAGCCCACAAAGACGCCTTCGGCGCCGAGTTGCATCATGAGTGCTGCATCTGCCGGAGTTGCGACACCGCCCGCTGCGAAATTGACAACCGGAAGACGCTTGTTATCGTGCACCGATTTGACGAGCGCATACGAAACTTGCAATTCTTTTGCGCGGTTGAAAAGTTCATCTTCGCGCATCGACGAAATGCGTGCGATTTCTTGATTCATTAAACGCATGTGGCGCACGGCTTGCACAATGTCACCAGTTCCCGGTTCGCCTTTGGTGCGAATCATCGATGCACCTTCTTCAATGCGGCGGAGAGCTTCGCCGAGATCGCGCGCACCGCAGACAAACGGCACTTTAAAATCGTGCTTGTTGATGTGGAAAACATCGTCAGCAGGGGAGAGTACTTCGCTTTCATCGATATAGTCAATTTCAATCGCTTCCAAAAGTTGTGCTTCGACAAAGTGACCGATGCGGCATTTTGCCATCACCGGAATCGAGACGGCGTCTTGAATGCCTTTGATCATTTTCGGATCGCTCATGCGCGAAACACCGCCGGCTGCGCGAATGTCTGCAGGAATGCGTTCCAAAGCCATCACAGCAGCAGCGCCAGCGGCTTCAGCGATTTTTGCTTGTTCCGGAGTGGTGACGTCCATGATGACGCCGCCCTTGAGCATTTGAGCCAAGTTCTTGTTCAATTCGTAACGGTTTTCTTCTGCCATGATGATTCTCCTTTGTTTGCGCGGATATTCCGCAATTTTCACGCATAAATTAGTTGATTTATTGACCTTTTCAAATGTTCAATTTTCAATTATTTTAGTATATTCAGTTTAAGGTCAGATTAAAGTCAGATTTTTTGAGGTTTTATGCTCAGTTACGATATGACGCAAGCGGGTGACGATACGCTTTATCATTTTTTGTATCGTTTGATTCGAAACGATATTTTATCGGGGAAGCTTCCCGCCGAAGAAAAATTGCCGTCGAAGCGGTCCTTTGCTCAATCGCTTGGCGTTAGCGTCATCACCGTCGAAAATGCTTATGCGCAATTACTCGCCGAAGGTTTCATCTACACTCTTCCGCGAAAAGGATTTTTTGTTTCTTCCATTCGGACGAAAAATGCGGCGCTGCCAAAATTTTCTCCCATTCCTGAATCCCGCGAATCGAAAATGGGCGAAGTCAAAACGCCGCGCTATATCGCTGACTTTGTCGATAATCAAGCCGAAGCATCGAGCTTTCCGTTTTCTACATGGGCGACTTTAACGCGAAAAACTTTGTGCGAAAAGCAAAATGATTTGCTCAAACGTTCGCCGAATTCTGGCGTTCTTGCGTTACGCAAAGCGATTGCAAAAATGCTTTTGGAATTTCGGAGTCTGCGCGTTTCGCCCGAGCAAATCGTCGTCGGTGCCGGAACAGATTGCCTTTACGCTTGGCTTGTGCAGCTTCTCGGCTTCGATAAAAAATACGGTGTCGAAGATCCGGGTTACAGTAAAATTTCAAAAATTTATCGGAAGCTCGGAGTCGTTTGCAATTTTATTCCGCTCGATGAATCGGGAATTCGCTTGGATCAATTAGAAGAAACTTGTACCGATGTAATTCACATTTCGCCTTCGCATCATTTCCCCACGGGAAAAGTGATGCCGGTGAGTCGTCGTTATGAGCTTTTAAGTTGGGCTGCAAAATCGAGCAATCATTACATTGTCGAAGATGAATATGACAGTGAATTTCGTATGGTCGGGCGTCCGATTCCTTCGCTTCAAAGTATTGATGTGCAAGAAAAAACGATTTACATCAATTCATTTACGAAGACTCTCGCTTCGACTGTGCGCGTCGGTTATATGGTTTTGCCGAAAACTTTAGCGGAAAAATTTCGCGATGAATTTTCGTTTTACACATGCACCGTTTCGAATTTGGAACAGTATGTGCTTGCGGAATATATCGGCAGCGGTCGCTACGAAAAACACATTAACCGCATGCGGAATTTTTACCGCAGCCGCCGCGATTTTTTGCTTGAAATCATTCGCAAAAGTCGTTTAAAAAATGCGATTGAAATTTCCGAAGAAGATGCGGGCTTGCATTTCATTTTAAAAGTAAACACGCCTTTAAGCGATGAAGAATTCTGCGAGCGCGCCGCTCAAAAGGGGGTGCATTTACGGGCGCTTTCGGATTATTACACCGTTGCGAAACCTTCGGTGCACGAATTTGTCATCAATTATTCTTCTCTCCCCGAAAGCAAAATGAAAAAAGCGGTCGCTGCACTTTGCGCTGTATTGGACGCGTAAATAATTCGAAGTGAAGACGAAGCTACTGCTTCGTGATGCGATAATAAAAACGAAAAAAATTTGCATAAAAAAAACGAACTTCCGAAGAAGTCCGTTTTTCTGAACTCGAAAATTCGAAATTAACGAGAGTAGTATTCGACCACGAGCTGTTCTTGGAGCTGAACCGGAATCTGAGTGCGAAGCGGTGTTGCGACCAACTTGCCTTCCATCTTATCCTTATCCACAGACAGATATTCCGGAGCTGCCGGAGCGTTTTCCAGAGCTTCCTTAATCTGAACGTGATTCTTCGAACGTTCGCGGACAGCGATCACGTCGCCAGCCTTGATGAGGCGGCTCGGAGAGAAGCTGCGAACACCGTTCACGGAGAAATGACCGTGAGCGACATACTGACGTGCTGCAAAAATGGTGCGAGCAAAACCCATGCGGAAGACGAGAGCGTCTAAGCGGGTTTCGAGAAGAACCATCAAGTTATCACCAGCAGAACCGTCGCGACGGTTGGCTTCGGCATAAGTCTTCGCCATCTGAGCTTCGGAAATGTTGTAGGTGAAACGAAGGCGCTGCTTTTCGACGAGCTGTTGCTTGTAAACGGAAGCAGACTTCTTGCGATCCTGGCCATGTTGACCCGGACCGAATTTACGACGGTCCAGAACCTTTTGGGTCTTAGGGGTGGTTGCGAGCCCGAGAGAGCGGGCGACCTTAGCTTTTGGTCCACGATAAGTAGACATTTGTACCTCGAAAGGAAGCTCTTTAGTTAAAACCGAATCACTGGCAGAGCTTGGCGCGGCGAAACGGCGGGGTAAAGATAGTAAAATTATTCGCCAATGTACACGGTAATCGTGTCACGAGCGCGCGGATCGGCTTTGCTTTCGGCGATTAAGCGGAAAGTTTCTCCGATGACGTCGGAATTACTCGTGAGAATCACTTGATTCGTGCTCAAAAGCTGCTCGCTTCCGCGGGATTTGCATTGTTCGCTCGAATAAGCCGATTGGATAAAGTCCAAATCGTTGCAAGGCATAAACCAACGCGCATAATTGCTCACGTCCGAAGGTTCCACGCGCAGAGCGAGATTGGCAAAGACCAGCGTATCGTTTAAATGCGTCGCGATTTTTTCAAAAACTTTATCGTGTTCTTCGTCGTAGAAGTAGAATTTTTTCACATAATTCAAACGGCGAATCGATGTGTGCAAAGTCAATTCTTGGCTGCTCGTTTTCGGTGGAGAATTTAAGCGGACGTAATGCAAGTAGTAATCGCCTGCAGAAGTGGCGACGAATTGCGGGCGGGTTTCTGTAATGGTTGCGACCGAATCGCCTTTGCTATTTAAGATGGTATAAGTTGCCGGATAGCTTGCATCCGAATAATAGCCTTCGATGCTGTGGAAAACTTGAATCGTATCGCCTTTGGCTAATTTGGCGAGCCACACATATTGTTCTTGACGCAGATAATATTTGGCGGCGTCATTTTTTTCGCGGACAATCGTTAACGTATCGCCGACTTTTTGAATGGAATCCGGATTCGCAAAATATTCGCCTTTGCCGAGATCGCGGCTCGTCGTCGCGACGGTGAAGTAACCGTAAAATCCCGTTTTATAATTCGGGAATTTTTGCGGGAAAATGGCGACGGAATAATTCGCATCTTTTTCGGGAAGAATTTGTTCGTTAATCGAATTTCCAGCGGCGATTTTTTTGTTGTCGTTTCGCAAAATCATTTCGTTAAGAGATGTTCCGGAAATGTTGATGTTGATGCTTTTTCCCATTTTCGCTTCGAATTTTGCCCACGCGCTATCGGCAGAATTTCCGAGAAGGAAAACGCCGCGGACAGTATCGCCGAGGGTCACTTGGAACGCAGCCGTATCGCCGACATAGCTGTAATAACTGGGCTTCACATGCGCCGCGATGCGAATGGAATAACTCGAATCTTTGTCGAGGCTTACGTGCGGAATATCGACGTAGTAAAATCCCGCATGCGTCGTGATGAAATTGGTTACGGAATATTCATCGGTTCCGAGACGGCTGTAAAAATTTTGCGTGTTATAAGTTGTGTCGCCGCTTGCATCGACCGTAAAATATTCCGGATAAAGAATTTCGCCTTCTTCTTCACGGACAAAAAGCGAGTCCGCGTTGCCGCCTTTCTTTTGGGCGACGATTTGAATGCGCGTTCCCGTTGGATATTCGCCGAGGAAAAGTTTGTACGCCGAAAAAAGCGAATCTTGCGGAGTGAGGCGCAGCGTGTCCGCACTGAGAGTGTCGGCGTACGCCACATCCAAACGGTTCGAGAACGAGCTAGAAGAAACCGACGACGAGGATTCAGAACTTGACGAATCTTCATTCGGCGAAGAACTGCTGTCGCTTCCGCAGCCGATGAGTGCGATTGCAAATGCGGGGAGAATTTTCAAAAATGCGTGCTTCATATTCACCTTAATTCAAGATGTAAAATTTTTCTTCTTTGCTAAACGATTCCCCCGAAACTTTGAGCGTGTATTTTCCGGTGGGATAGTTTTTCGCTTTGAATGTGAAAGTGTATTTCTTTTCGCTTTCGAGTTCGCGTCCGCAAATCTGCTGGATGAATTTTCCGGCTTCATTGAAAATTTCAATTTTCACAAATTGCGGTTCGCCGATGGTCAAATCAAAATTGCAATCGAGAGAAACGATGTTGATGTTGACTTTCGAAAGTTGAATTGCGCTTTCGGTGACGGCGCCGCTCACGGTGCGGTTCGAATCAAAGTAGCTAATGTAAAGGACGGGCGCAAGCGCTTTCCCGGCATCGCGCGAATAAATGAAATAGCTCGAATCGCTCGGAGCGACTGCGGTCAAAATAAATGTGTAAAGCTGCGACTTATGTTTGCGTTTCATAAAGTCGGTAAGGCTTGAAGTTTTAATGAATGTGCCGAATGGAGAATCCGGATTCGGTTTAATCGTTCCGAGGAATGTCGTGTAGCGCGGATCTATTCCGCCGCCGCGATTTTTCCGTTGTACAAATGCTCCGCCTGGACCGTCTTGGTTTGCGGGCGCCGAATACCAAGTGAGTTCGGTTTCTTGCCAATCGACAGGTGCCATGCCGTCGCCAAAATCTTTTCCGGGTTCTTCCAAAAGGCCGAAGACATTCCATTCGACGGGCTTCTTCTTGTTCTTGTAACGCGGATCGGGCGGCATAAAGAGTTGAAGGGCTGCATCCGAAACCGGACCGGGCACAGCCGAAATATCAAACTTCAAATAGACTTTGGCGCTTGCGCCTTCTTTGCTGTAACCGATTTGCAAAAGCGAATCGTCGCCGTGCGGCGTGTAACTATCAAATTCCGAAATCCAAGTGTCCATGCCGCGTCCCGAAGCGACGCCGTTTCCGCTGTGGTCGCGGGTACTTGTCCGCAAATCGAAAACGTAAATGCGCGAAGTATCGCTCGCTTTGAATTCGCCATCGTCTGCGGTAAATGTGATGTTGTAGCGTCCGCTATACGAGAAGGAAACATCGGTTTCGTAATCTTTTTCGTTCGAGAAGACAACGCGTCCCGGGCCCGAAAGTTTTTTCCATTGCACTGGATCTTTGCAATAGCCTTTGGCGCCGCGACCGTCATCGTAAACTTTTCCCGAAAGTTTCACAATATCGTTTTGAAGTAAAATCAAATCGGATCCGCCTTCAACTTCGGGAGGTTCGTTTGAACCGACTTTGGGAATGTAACCGACGAAGAGAGTCATCATCGTTCCGCCCGAAGGATTTTTGAGCAAATCTTCGGAAGTCAAAGTTTTCGTTGAACCGTTGCGGGTTTCTTCGGCGATTTTGGGGAAAGCATTTCCTTGAATAAGAGTTTCGCGAAGGCCTTCGACAGAGATGCTCGCCGAATCGTTGACGAACATTGGAAAATATTTTGCTTTGCGGTTTGAAATGACGTGGACGCCGATGAGTTCTGCTTCGCCGTGAGCGCGGTTGTGCAAAACCGTGTTGCCGTTGTTTGCGGTTAAACCCAAAACCCAAAGAGTTCCACCGTTGTTTTCAATTTTTGTTTTGCGGTCATTGTCCATGTAAAGGCTGCGCGCCCAAACCCGCTGATAATTGATTACGATGTGATTGATATTTGCGTCTTCGATGTATAAATCGCCAGCGCCTTTTTCGCTTTCGTAATCTTTGATTTTGATATTTTTTAGAATTAAAGTCTGCGGAGATTTGTGCAAAATTCCTGCGCCAAATTCACCAAAGCGTTCAATTGTAATTTCTTTAAATGCGCTGCCTTCGATGATGAATTTCCCGGTGCCATCGATAGTCGCTTCCGTTCCGATTAAACGGCGGACGCGATTGCGAACGTGAATATCTTTGTTGATTGTGTAGCGACCTCCGGGCGGGAAATAAATGGTTTCGGCGCCGTCATCAATCGCTTGCTGAATCGCTTTCGAGTCATCGGAACCGGTGCCTTGTGTTCCACCGTAATCGCCTTGAATGCCGACCCATTGATCCGCGGATTGTTCCATCGGGACCAATGTTTCTGCCGCCAAAAGTTTAAACGAATAAAGCGGGGAATGGCAAAGGTTCGTCGGCAAGTCCGAAGAATATTCGATGATTTCAGAACCTTCGACGCCATCGCCCGAAGCGGGACCGCGATCGTCAATCGCTTTGGCGTAGCGACTTGTTGCGATGTCGCGGGCAAAGAGAAATCCTTCGTTATAAATGGCGGCAAATTTTGCTTTCTTTTTTCCGGTGTATTCAAGTGCGCCACCGATCATCGTGAGCAGGGCATTTTCACCGTAATTGACGACAGCGGGGACCGCATTATGGCTCCGCAAATTGCGAATCGTTAAAACTTGATCGTGATTTTCGATGCCGTATTTTTTTTGCCCGAAAAGGGTAATGTGTTCGAAGGTCATTCCATACATCGGAAATCCCGTGAGAATGCCTACATCAAATCCGTGAATTTCCACATTCTTCACAAAAAGCGGACCGATGTTATCGGTATAATTCATATCGATTCCCGCAACGCCATTGCCGTCGTCTGCGAAAATTTTCAAATTGAGAAGGGTGCCTTGATAGTTTGCGTTAAAACGAACGCCGATAATTCCGGGGTTTCCTTTTCCCGTGTGCAGAGTCAAATCGCGGATAGCATTTCGATTGTGCGCATAATTTCCCATGCCGGTATAAAGCATTGCACGCGGCGCATCGGGATTATCAAAGCCGTAGGCGTTATCGCTCATGATGAGGTGCGTTCCGCCCATGCTTTCGCCCTGAAGAATTGTTCTGCGGTAAGAATCTTCTTCTTTGTCGGCTTGCGGCCAACTTAATTGACGCGAAATGCGGTAAATTCCGTTTGGCAAATAAATGATATAATCGCCGTTTGCGTGATCGTCCAAAGCTTGCTGAATGATTTCGGTAACGTCGGATTTTCCGTCGGATTTTGCATTATAAGGAGGCTTCGTAATATCGACGACGCCTGAACCATGCGGAAATTGAATCTGAGCAAAAAGCGCAGAAACAGAAAGCAGAACGAGCAAAGAAAAACGGATCAAGGAAACCTCAAAGAGAACGTTGCTTTAAATATAAACAATAATGATTGAGAATTAGAAACGAGAAGGAATTTAAAGGGTGGCGCCTTCGGCGCAGAAAAGAAAAATCCGCGGCTTCGCCGCGGATTCTGCGTTCTCTATTTTTAAAATCGGTTACAGCAACTGCCAAAGCACAGCTTTATGAGCGTGTAAACGGTTTTCGGCTTCTTCAAATGCCAAATTGACTTTGGGATTATCCATCACCGAATCCGTAATTTCTTCGCCGCGGTGAGCGGGGAGGCAGTGGCTCACTTTGCAATGTGCCGGTGCGAGTTTCAAAAGATCATCGTTGATTTGGAAAGGTAAAAAGTGACTTTGCTTTGTCGCTTTTTCGCCTTCTTGACCCATGCTGACCCAAACATCGCTATAAAGAATATCGGCGTCTTTGACCGCTTCTTTCGGGTCGTGGAAAACGCGGTATTGGGTGCCGCGCTTTTTAAAGAGCGGTTCCATTTCGCGGATGACGGAATTCGGCTGTTCATAGCCTTCGGGGCAAGCGAGAGTAAAGTTCATTCCGAGCTTGGCGCAGAGAACGAGGAAAGAATTGGCAACGTTATTGCCATCGCCGATAAACGCAATCGTTTTGCCCGCATAATCGCCGATTTGTTCTTTAATCGTTTGAGCAAAAGCAAAAGCTTGGCACGGATGATAATCGTCGGTTAAAGCATTGATCACGGGAATGGAACCGTATTCGGCGAGTTTTTCGACGAGTTCTTGCTTAAAGCAGCGAACGACTAAAGCGTTCACCCAACGAGAAAGGCAGCACGCTACATCGTGAATACTTTCGCGTTTACCGAGTCCGATGGAATCCGGAGAAAGGAGCACGGCAGAACCGCCGAGCTGATTCATGCCCACTTGGAAAGTCGTAATGGTTCGGAGAGAAGGTTTTTCGAAGAACATGCCGATATTCTGACCGTGAAGACGATCGGAATACTGTCCGTTGTGGACTTCTTTTTTCAGGCGAATGGCGATATCGACCGTTTCGAGGATGCGTTCCTCGCTCCAGTCGGCGAGACGTAAAAGATGTTTATTTCTGTCGGTCATGTTCTCATCCTTTTCCCGTGTGAAGGAAAAACAAAAAAACCGGTCCAAAGTTTTTTGGGCGGTTGTGTTTTCCCGTGTTGCGGGAGGAAAGACACAATATAATAGTTTTTTGCGAAAAAAGGAAATTTTTTTAAGAAATTACAAAAAGGTAAGAAATAATTGGGGAAAATTAGGAGAAAGGAATGAAAAATTAGAATGAAGAACTTCTTGAATTTCTTTTTTTAATTGACAAAACGAAAATGAATTATTAACTTCATTTTATGCTTACGTTACCCCCCCCCTTGCAAATTTCGTGCCGAATTTAATTGGCAATTTACGGTATTTGCGGTAAGCATTTTTCACAAACAGTTGAAAAAACAAAACGCATTGGAAATTCTTCAATGCGGTAAAAATTCCTTAAAAAGGAGGAGAAATGAAAAAAATCATTTTCATGTTTTTGGCGCTATCTGCGTTCTCGGCATTGGCTTTTTGCTAAACCAAAACGGGAACTTATGGCGATTTGAATTGGAAATTTATACCTGAAGACAGCACGATTGTTTTTAGCGGCAATGGAGAATTTATTGAACCAGATAGATATATGTGGGCTGGTTGGAATATTGCCCACGTTGTATTAGAAGAAGGGATTACCAAAATTGGAAGCAAATTTAGTCAGTTGTTTATGGAAATGAAAACGCTAGAACTGCCGAATTCATTGACAACAATTAGTGAAGATTTTATTCAGTCTAGAACAAACTTAGAATACCTTAAATTCCCAAACAACATTGATTCTTTACCAGGATGGACAATTTCGAATAGTCCAACATTAAAGTATGCAAAGTTGCCGAGCAAATTAAAAAAAATTAAATCGAATGCGTTTATACAAGATACTTCTTTGGCTTATTTAGAAATTCCTGCGGGGGTGAAAGAAATTGCAACTTTGGCGGTTAACGAAAAAAATATTCAAAAATTAGTTCTTTTAAGCGATTCTTATTATACGAATGTGGAGAACGCTTTTGCTTCTCTATTTCAGTCGCATAACGCTCCTTTGCTTGTGCTTGTGTGTGGATTCGAGTTTAGTGGAAAAATATAAGACGGCTTTGAATTCATCTTCGTATTCTAACATTTCTGTTGAAGCGGTTAAAACGAATTTGGATTATAATGAATCGAAAAAGATTTTAACGATTGAAACCAACCGCAACCTTTTTGAAAATCCGATTGAAGAATCGGCATTTAAAACGGGAAAAGAAAAAAATGCGACGACGATTGCATTTAAAAATTCTCCAATGGGCGCAATTGATGCCGATGTTTTTAACAGCTATCCGAATTTAAAAACGATTTATTTTGATGATGAATCTGCCAACATTACTTTGCAATTATTAGGGAAAATTAAAAATCCCAGTGCGCTCTCGCTTCAATTTGAAAGTTTTGATGGCGCACAAAATTTTTTGAAGCTCGCTTCCGAAAATTGGCATCAGTTGAATTGGCAACTTCATTTTGCGGTAAATGATTCGCTTTATTTCGATTATGATTTAAAAAATCAAATTTTAACGATTGGCGGAAAAGGCGCAATTCCTGATTATGATATTGCTTCTACTCCTTGGTATTTGGCTGCAGATTCCGTGAAAAAAATTGTGGTGAAAGAAGGTATTACAGAAATTGGAAATTACGCTTTGAATAATTTAAAATACACATCGCTCACTTTGCCGAAATCGCTTAGAACGATTAAGACAAACGCTATCGGAAACTCGGATTTAGATTCTTTAATTATTCCCGAAGGCGTCGAAACGATTGAAGCGAATGCTGTATTTTGGTGCAGAAATTTGAAGTATATCAAATTGCCGAAAAGTTTAAAGACAATGGAGATGTCACCATTTGGTTTTTCAAGCGAAAAAATTTTGAAAATTGATATGCCCGAATCGATGGCGATGACGGCGATTCCCGAATTATTTGCAGGGGATGCGTCTCTAATGACTTCAATTACTTTGCCGAATAATATTACGCGCATCGAAGCGAAGGCGTTTAGCTCTTCGGGCCTCAAGTCAATTCAACTGCCGGATTCGATTAAGACGATTTCGGAAAGCGCATTTGAAACATGCAAAAATTTAAAGAGCGTCGTGATTCCTAAAAATATCAAGAGTATTGAAGCTTCGGCTTTTGCCAATAATCCAAATTTAGATAGCATTGTGATTTTTGCAGCGGAACCGCCTGTGACTTCCCAAAGCGCATTCAATGCTATCTCTGAAAATGCAAAAGTTTATGTGCCTTACGGAACATTAAAATTGTATCAAGCAGAAATTCCATACAGTTCGATGAAACTCGTGGAAATGGCAAAAACGGCGATTGTGAAAAATCGAGTCCGCATTACCAAAGTGGAAATTCAAGACGGTAGAATTTTAAATGCCGCGTGCAAAAATCTTTCGGTTTACAATTTAAATGGCACCAAAATTTATAGCGGAAACGATGCGCAAATTTCCGTTCCTACCAAAGGAATTTACTTGGTGAAAACGAGAAATTAAAAAAGCTCGGAGTTAAATTTTTATTGCAGTTGCGTCGTCGCGCAGCTGCAATATGTATTTTGGTTGCACTTGTAAAAATTCAGAATCCGCTTGAAATTCTTTTTCGGGTTGATTGCGTCCTAAAAGAATTGCCGCGTCAATTCCTGCGTTCATCGCGCCGCCGATATCGGTTGCCAAAGTATCGCCGATCATGATGATTTTCATTTTTTGCGGAAGAGAATTTTTTGCTTTTTCAAAAATTTCACGAAACGGTTTCCCGAGATAAAAAACTTGCGGATGCGTTTCTAAAAAAAGGCGATGCGCATAACAGCCCGAAACTCCTTCGCGGTTTCCGTTATTGCGGGGCGCCCACGCATCGGGATTTAAAACAATCAGTTTGGCGTTTGGCTTCTGTAAAATGCGAAGAGCATTTTCCCAAATGAATTCGGATTTTCCTTGTGACGAAATGATGACGGTATTTTCTTTCGGCGAATCGCTGATGGAAACTCCCGCTTGCATTAAATGCGCTTTGCCGTCTTCTTTTCCAATGTAAAATGCTTCGCGAATTTTTTGTTCTTTCGCTAAATTTTCAAAAAGAGTTCCCGAAGAAATAATTTCAGACGCGGCAAAAGGAATTTTTAATTGCGCAAGATGTTCAACCATTTTTTCTATCGCAGACGATGCTGCATTTGTCACGAGTCGCATCGGCTTTCCGCTTTGGCGCACTTTTTGATACATCGCTACGGCGCCGGGATATAAAAAATTATCGCGGCAATAAAATGTGCCGAACGCATCAAAGAAAAAGGCCTCGTAATTTTCGAGAAGAAAATCGAGGTCAACCGTTTTGGTTTGATTGGGCATCGGACGGAAACCGCCGACTTGAAAGTAGTGCTTGTAAATTTCGCGCTCGAAAGCTTCCATTTATTTTGAAATCCTTTTTACGCCCCAAGTGGCAATGGAATTTTCATTTTTCCAAAGAATTTTTTCTTGGTAACGGATGAGAAGAGAATAGCGAACGAGATAAACTCCGGTCGCAACGGCTTCGCGGTTGCTCGCTAACGCATTCCACCGCAGGAAAAATGTCTGCTTTTCACGAAGACAATTTCCGTTTGAAAAATGTTCGTCAACGCAATTTGTTTTCGAATGCACCGCGGTAACAAATTCGCCTGCGCGCGTATAAATTTGAAATGAAATCGAAATGGATAAATCATTTGCCGCAATCGAATCGAGCGGAAGCCTCGTCGTTTCCATTAAATAATGGCGAAAATCTTCGTCGCCGATTTCCAATGCGATGCCGAGTTCATTTTCGTTCGGATGATTTTCGCTAGTGGAAAAAATGCGTTCGAAAATCGGTGTGCGGTTTGCGGTATCGCTCGGAAGAATTGTCGCTAGAGAATTTGTGCGAAATTGAATCGGCAATTTGCCAAAAATTTTTGTGAAAGAATTGTTGTTGAAATTTCCCGAAGAATCGCGCAAAGAGCGGGGAAGTATTCTCAAAGAATCGCCGGATGCCGGAAATCCTTCTTGATGATTCCACACGGCAATCGCAGCGAAATGGTCCGCTTTCCATTCGAGCGATGCGGTGAGCGGCTTCGTAAAATTTTCGTGTTTGTATTCGAAAATTTCTGCGGGCGAATTGGCGACAGCGCCGGCAACGAAAACGGGCTCGCTAAATTGAATGGTGAGAGAATCTTTGCCGTGTTCGTGCGCAGTTAAAATGGCGCTTGTGATTTTCGGCGGCAATTTTTCTTTCATCTTGACGGACATCGTCGTCGAATCGGTGAAAAGAATTTCGGCGGTTTTCGATTTTTCGGAAAGCGCAGTTTTTTGCAACGCTAAATTTTTATCTTGCGGAATTTTGAAAATGAGTTTATTCGCCGCGGATGAATCCCATAAAATTTCGCGGGCTGGGATTGTGATCTTTTCATCGAGTCCGTTTTGATTTGGAAAATAAAATGAAATGCTTTTAATCGAAGAATCTAAACTTTCTTTCGAAAAATTGCCGAGGAAAATAATTTCTGCTTGATCGGCAAAACCGTCGCCGTTCGCATCGAGAAAAAAATTTTTTTCGGCGGAAGGCGGAATCGGTTTTTGAATAAATGCAGCGAATGCACTCGTTGAAAAAACGGCGCCACTCAGAAGAATTTTTGCGCAGCGTTTAACTGTGAAGAATCCCATAATCGCGACCTTCTGCGGGGACGATTAAACGCATTTCCGAAAGGATGCCGAGACGCTTTTGCAGAATGGCTTGAAAATCTTCGCCGAGTTCTTCTTCGTCATCTTGATCCAAATTGTAGGCGTAAAAACTGCCGTCGGCAAAAAGGGTGAAGCAACAATCCCAATCGATTTTGGATTTTTCGTCGTCCATGCTTTCGAGCATTAAAATCGGACGCGGCGCAGGAATCGGTTTGGCGTGTCCGTTTTCGTAGAGGAAATAATTCCGCGAAATCAATAAATGTTCCAAAGCCATCGACGGTTTTGTGTCGGCAAATTCATTTCGCAGACGGCGAATATTGCCGAGGTCATCTTCGAATGGATCTTGGAAATCTTGCGGCAAAACGATTTGCCAATAATCAAATTTTTTGCCCGAGGCATTAAAGCGTTCTTGCCATTCTTTTGGCGGGTCGGGACGCATCATTAAAAAATCTTCGAAGCCGTCGAGGATTTCGTCGAAGCGCGATTCGTAGGGAGAATTTTTTTGTTCTTCGATTAACGCGAGGACGGATTGAATTTTTTCGTCGGTAGACGGCGTGAAAAGTTCTTCGTTATTTTCGGACATTACCATTCCTCGGTCGTTTTGGTGGTGAGACTCATTGCGAGTTTCTTTTCGTAGTAAGCGCTTTCATCGATGAAAATCGGATGCACCGGAAATTCGCCATCGTAAAGAACATCTTTGCCGTCGAAGGTCATAAAAATCGGATCGCCCGGTTTGACTTCTTGATAGTCGGCTTCGCGCAAATTCGGATGCACCATCGCGGTAATTTCGCCGAAGGCATCGCGCGGATAATCGATGTCTTTAAATTGCGTGTAAACATCGACTTTCTTTTTGGGCTTTTGCTGTAAAGTGCCGCGGTTCCATTCTTCGGCAAGTTCAAGATAACGAGTGACGACTTGTTCGGTTTCGAAGAAAAGTTTTGCGTCTAACGTGCCGTGCGGCTGCGGACCCACTTCTAAGCAAATATCCGCTTTCGCAATCGTTCCGAAATACGGCGATTCGCCGCGTTCTTCGGGCTGATAATAGATGAACGCATTCGGAAATTCGTAAACGAGTTCTGCGCTTGCGCGCATCGTGAACGGATCGCGCGTCGAAAGGATTAAGCACACGCCCATATTCGCAGTCGTGTTGTGCACATCGATGATGAGATCGGTTTTTGTGTTTTCGCCTTTCGGTCCAAAGCGAAGATTCAATTCTTGCGCCCGACGAATTTCGTAAGCGGTTGGATTTTTGAGCGCGAGAAGTCGATTCGCAAAACTGCGGTTTAAATCGCGGTCCACATAACGACGGCAAACTGTAGAAGCTTCGATGTTCGTGTGGACGAGTTCGAGTTTTGCAGACGGGCATTTTTCTTGATAAGCGGAAAAATTTTTTGCCCATTTCTGATAAATTTTAATGCCGGTGAGTTCGTTTCCATGAGTTCCGCCGGCGACGACGATATTTTTGATCGTATTCATGATTTTAAATTAGTAAAAATTGCGAACAAAAAACGCCTGCGATTGCAGGCGCCGAAGAATTGACAGGGAATTATTTTTTAGGCTTTTTGAAAATCTTGTAAAAGCAAAATGCGTTTAATGCAATAATTGCCGCCCAAGAAAAAGTCATAAAAATGATTCCGCCAGTTGTTAAATTCATTAGTGAATCCTCCGATGTTTTTGTGCGCGGCCGCTCTTCCACGCATACCAAATGGCTCCATTCAAAAGTCCGATGAGAGCGAGCAAGAAAATGCGGAAGCCTAAAATGAAACTTCTTTGACTCATCGTAAAGCCGAAGAAATTCGCTTCTGCGGTCTCTTTAATATTGCTCATCGTGAGCACATTCCAACCGTCGTGAACAATCCACGCGACCAAAAGAAGGATGAGAGCTGCGGGGCAAACGAAGCGGATGATAATGCGGAAAAATTTCGGAAGACGAATGGCGCTGCCATCGTTCAAAAGTTCAAATCCAATCGAATCGCGTCTGTGGCGTTTTTTCCCGAGGATGATGGTGAAAATGAGAGCTTGTACAGCGCCCAAAACGACGAGGAAGAAACTGCCGCCCCAGAAATCGAGTTCTTCAACGGCTCCGGCGGCAAGGCCTGCAATCGCAATAATGCCACCGATTAACGAAACCGTTCCGACGGTAAGGACGGAATTTTTGTGTGAAATTTTCAAATCGTCTTCGCAGAAACTAATCAGCGGTTGAATAATCGAAATGGCACTGGTTACGCCTGCGATAAAAAGCATTGTAAACCAAATCGTCATAAAGAGAGAACCGAGCGGAAGCTTTCCAAAAACGAGAGGCATACTTTGGAACGCAAGTCCAAAAGTTCCCATCTTGGCGCATTCTTCGATATTCGATCCGATGACGATAACCGCGAGCGGAATCACAATGGTGCCGCCGAGAATAATTTCGGCGAAGGCGTTTGCAGAACCCGCCGAAAGCGAAGAGAGCGCAATGTCATCGTGGCGTTTTGTGTAACTAGCGTAGCAGAAGACAATGCCCATGCCGAGGCTCATCGTAAAGAAGACTTGTCCCGCAGCGGCTAGCCAAATTTTCGGATTGAGAAGCGCCGAAAAATCGGGGTTCCACATAAACGCAAGACCGTGACTAATATCGGGGAGAGTGAGAACGCGGATAACGAGGATGATTCCCATGATGACGAGAATCGGCATCGAAATTTTATTCGCCCGTTCAATTCCTTTGCGGACTCCGAGAAGAATCACGACCATGTTGCAGATAAACGTAATCGCAAAGAAGAAAATCGCCGCAGGAATGGAACCGATTTTTTCTTGGAGCGAAATAAAATTTCCAAAGAATTGCGTAATTTCTCCCGCTTGGACGACAGCCATCAGCTTTCCCGTGAGGGAATACCAAGCAAAAGCTAAAATCCACGATTCGATGAAAACATAATAGCAGATAATAAATAACGGCGGCAAAAGTCCGAGAGAACCGAGATATTTTCCCCACGGACGGTCGATGATTTTATCGTATGCGCTCGGCGATGTGCCGTGACGCAGAATTCCCGCATAACGCCCAAGAGTCCATTCAATCCACGAAAGTGGAATGCCGAGAATCAAGAATGCGATTAAGTACGGAATGATGAATGTACCGCCGCCATTTGTTGCAGCCTGAACCGGAAAACGCAAAAAGTTTCCGAGTCCGACGGCACTTCCGGCGACAGCGAGAATGACACCGAGTTTTGAACTCCAGTTTTCTCGAGATGTGCTCATAAGTTACCTCTCATAAAATAATTCCATCCACAAATAAAACGGCTGCGGTTGCCGCACAGGCGACGATAACGAGACCTCGTCCGAGTAAAGAAGCTGTAACCGCTGCGATAAAAGCAGCAATTCCCGAAAGACGATGTTCAGTTGCGTAAAAAATCGCGGGCACGGTCATTGCGGCTAAAACCGTATAAGGAATATACGCCAAAAAAGAATTCCAAAATTCGCTTTTCAATTCTTTTTTGAGGAGAATAAACGGGAGCGCGCGCAAGAGATAAGTGACCCCTGTCATCGTGAAAAGATAAATGCAAAATGCGTGCAAATTCATGAAGCCATCTCGCGTTTAATCGGGAAAAATTTTGCGCAGAGAAGAGAGGCTGAAACCGCACAAAGAATAATCGCAAAGCCCGCAGACACATTTTGAAAAACGGGAACATAGCGGAAAGCGCAACTTAAAAGAATTGCGATGCCGACTGCGATGCAAGTCGGTTTGTGTAATTTCATCTGCGGAACGACAATCGCAACGAACATGCCGTAGAGAGCGACGCCGAGCGCATTCGTCAAAATAGCGGGGAGGACTTCGCCAGCGATTGCTCCGCTCAAAGTGCCGAGTGACCAACCGACATAGGGAAGAGTCGAAAGCCCGAGAAAATAAATCGGATTCACGCGTTCTTTTTGCGTCATCGCAAGTGCGTAAATTTCATCGGTAATCGCAAAACTCAAAAGCAAACGCTGCGGCGTTTTAAAAGAAGGCGAAACTTTTTGGGAAAGTGAAATCGCCATCAGCGAATAACGCAAATTGATAAAAAATGTAGCGATTGCCATTTCGAGAAATGTGCCCGCGGCCTGCATAATTTGAATGCCCGCAAATTGACCCGCCGACGTTAAATTTGTCATCGAAATCAATGTGACGAGAGGCCACGAAAGAATTTTTGAACCGGCAATTCCAAAAGAAAAGGACACTGCAAAGTATCCAATTCCAATCGGAAGTCCGTCAATTACACCTTTTGAAAATTTCACGCGGCAAAAGATAGTTAAATCACAAAAAGCGCGAAGTCGGCGATAAAAAATGAACGCGTCTTCATTTGAATTTCTAATTTATGGGCGCATGATAGTTCGAATTTTCTGCATATTGCTTTTGTTGCCGATTCTTCTCGTCGCAGAAGAAGCGCCCGCAGATTATTCGATGGCGGCGACGGATTCGACTTACGCGGATTCGTTAAGCGAAGAAAAAGAATTTACCGATTACTTGAAGCATCCGCTCACGTATATTGTGCAACCGGTTCTCGATATTCTCGTTTACCCGCTCGCAGCGCCGATTCGTTATGCGAGCAAGCACGATGTGATTGAAAAAAGCGCAGAAGCGCTTGCGTTTGGCGAAAACAAAAACATTTTTCTTTATCCGACTTTTAACATTAAGCCCGGCACAAAAACAATGCTCGGTTTAGAATATCGTCACCGCAATATGATTTTGGAGAAGGATTATTTCGTGGCGAATGCATCGCTATTTGTAAACAGCGATTTGAAATTTTCGGTGCGTTATACAAAACGAAATTTATTCGGCTCGGATTTTTTCGCTGGAGGACGACTCGATTGGCAAATGGACCGCGATGCTGCATATTCTATTCCGCGATCGCTTACTCTTCACGATAACGATGAACCGTTTGTTTATACCGATTCGACGTATTCTGCGCAATTCCGCGTCGGGCATTCGCTGCCGTACGTGCGCAATATGGATGTGCAAGCGCAAGTCGGCGTAGAACGCAACCTTTACGATTATCCCGATGTGAAAGATACCATTCTCCGTTATCATCCGATTTTTGATCCAAATGCCCGCGGCTTTTACCAAAATCATTACGAAATTCCGCTCTCGCTCACTTTAACTTACGACAATACCGATGCGCCATTTGTCCCGACGAAAGGTTCGCGCATTTCTACAACGTGGACTTATGTGAATGTAACCGATTATACGGGCGCTCATGTGCGACCGGGCGCAAATGATTGGAATCACGATTATCAAAAATTTGATTTTGTCGCCCAGCATTATTTTTACTTGGGAAAGGATAATTCGCAATATGGACTTTCTGTCAAAGAAGCCCGCGAATTTCGAAAATTTTACACGGACTTTTCTTGGGAAGAAACTCTTCGACTTTGGCGCCCCGAAAATATTCAGCAGACTCTTTTAAACCGTCGCGTTTTGGCGGTGCAATTCCGTTTACGGCAAATGTGGGAAATGGAAGAAGGCGGTGCTCCGTTCAATGCCTTCTTAAATGCGGGCGGAACATTCCCGCTCCGCGGTTATACGCGGCGTTACACCGATTATGCGCTCAAAGGAATTTCGGTAGAATATCGTTGGCCAATTGACCGCTTAGTCGACGGAGTTCTCTTCGACGAATATGTCATGTACGGGCGGCACTGGTATGGGATGGACGGCGAAAAATTATTGAATTCTTGGGGATTTGGTATCCGCGTCCGCAAGCCGGATTTGTATTTTTTCCGCATTCAAATCGGCTTCCACGGCCTTCACGGATTTGCTGCCATTTGCACGATTGCACCGGAATTCCAATAATTAAAACGCTTTATCCTTTCGAAATCTTTTCCGAGGAAAAATTCTTTGTTTTATAGCCTTTTTTGTTACAAAAATTGCTATTTTACGTTCAAAACCTAAAAGGAAGGTCTAATATGGCTAGAAAGAAAATCGCCCTCGTTGGCGCAGGTCAAATTGGTGGTACAATGGCTCTCGTGCTCGCTCAGAAGCAGCTCGGCGACGTCGTTTTAATTGATATTCCGATGACTCAGGGCATGCCGAAGGGCAAGGCTCTCGACATTAAGGAAGGTCGCTCTGTGATCAATTCTTCTGTGGATCTGCAGGGTTCTACCGATTATTCTGCAATCAAGGGCGCAGATGTCGTTATCGTTACAGCTGGTTTCCCGCGTATGCCGGGCATGAGCCGCGACGACCTTCTGGACAAGAACTGCGGCGTCATCAAGACCGTTGCAGAAGCGATTAAGGCAAATGCTCCGGAAGCATTCGTTATCGTGATTACGAACCCGCTCGATGCGATGGTTTACAATATGCAGAAGCAGTCTGGTCTCCCGGCGAACAAGGTCATCGGTATGGCTGGCGTTCTCGACTCCGCACGTCTCGCTTGCTTCGTTGCAGACGAACTCGGCGTTTCTGTCGAAGACGTGAAGGCTCTCGTGATGGGCGGCCACGGCGATACGATGGTTTCCATTTACGAATGCGTTTCTGTCGGTGGCATTCCTTTGCCGCAGCTCATGAGCAAAGAAAAGTTCGCAGAACTTGCTAAGCGTACCGCTGGCGCAGGTGGCGAAATCGTGAATCTTCTCGGTCGCGGTTCTGCATTCTACAGCCCGGCAACTTCCGCAATCCACATGGCAGAAGCTTACCTCCTCGACAAGAAGAGCGTCTTCTCTTGTGCAGCGAAGCTCGACGGCCAGTATGGCGTGAAGGGTCTCTACTGCGGCGTGCCGGCAGTGATCGGCGCAAACGGCGTAGAAAAGATTCTCGAAGTCAAGATGAACGACGAAGAAAAGGCAGCATTCAACAAGTCTGTTGAAGCTTGCCGTAAGAACGCTGAATGGGTGGACGCACACACCTAATACGACCGCACGCGCTAATCGCATAAAAGAACATGTGGTAAGCGCTCGCTCTCGCAAACGCCCTCGGCTAACGCCCGAGGGCGTTTTGCTCACGTAAAGACCGCACGCGCTAATCGCGTAAAGAACGTGTAGTAAGCGCTCGCTCTCGCAAATGCCCCCGGTTTAACACCGAGGGCGTTTTGCTCATGTAAAGACCGCACGCGCTAATCGCATAAAGAACGTGTAGTAAGCGCTCGCTCTCGCAAACGCCCTCGGCTAACGCCCGAGGGCATTTTGCTCACGTCGCAGAAAAAACTGCAAACAAGAAACGCTCCGCTTTGCGGAGCGTTTCTTGTATAATGAGGAATGAAAAAGTAAGTGCGCACGGCTGCGCCGTGCTCCGCCTTCGGCAGTTTAAATGCAAATTTCTAAAGCGGTAAATTTTTGATGTGCTTGCGCGAAATTTTGAATTCAAAATCTCCCTTTTTTAAGATTTTTACTAAAACGCTAGACGAAGCGTTTTTTTTGTTACATTCTTTTGTAAGAATTTCAAAATCGGAGTCATTATGAAACTTCACTTGGGAATAAAATCAGCAGCGATTGCGCTTGGCGCAACAGCGCTTTTTGGGCTCAGCGCTTGCAGCGATGATTCGAGTTCCAATTCCAACGCATTGGATTTCGACGTTATCGAAAGGCTCTGTTCCCTCAAATGGTTGTTGACAAGTTTAAAATGACATAATTTGTCATCACTAAAATGTATATTTGTGGCGATGGACGAGATTGCGCCACAGATAGCCCTGCTCAGGCAGATGTACATGGGACTGGACAAGAAGTCCCGCAAGGCGTTCCTCGCCTCCATCGGCCACAAGGAAAGCCATGAGGAGAGTCCCGCCGGGAACAGTACCATAGACGCCTTCCTGCACGAGAAGCTCGGCTGCCATATCGCGTGTCCCGACTGCAAGTCCGAAACGGTTGTCAAGTGGTCCGTCCGCAAGGACGGAACCAGGCGATACAAGTG